>NZ_JBEYER010000083.1:0-32118 GCF_040634005.1 Micromonospora sp. NPDC007271 | reverse complement strand
GTCTCGTTCCTGCGTCGGCTGGGCTATCTCGCCTCGTCGCGGGTTGTCGTGGTCGGTGGCCGCGTCAACGAGTTGTTGGGCGAGAACCTGGTTCAGGTCGCGGGGTAGGGCGATTGATCGTGTCGCCAGTTCGCGGTACCCGTCGGGGCTGACCTGGAGGACGGTCAGGGTGACCGGGTGGCGGTCGGCCTGGCAGATCAGCAGGCAGGAGCCGTCAGGTGTGGTGGCGACGTGGGTTCTGGTGTAGGCGGCGATTGCTGCTGGTGCGGTGACCATGGCGGGGGCGGGTAGGCCGGCTCGGGTCGCCGCGTCGGTGAGGTGCCCCCGGCGGCGGGGTCCCCAGCTTGGCGGGATGCTCACAGTCAGTGCGGTGAGTGGCTCGCCGACCTGGCGGGCGGCCTGGTCGGCGATATGCCACAGCTGTGCGGCGAGCAGCTGCAGGGCGTCGGCCGGCGGGTCGGTTGCTGTTCTGCCGAGCAGCTCCAGCGGGTCGCTGACGAACTGATGGCCCGCCGACAGGTGGGGCGCTGCGGCCACGCCGAAGTGGAAGTGCCCGGTGGGGTCGAGGGCGACACCGTGCGGCATGACGAGACGACCGTCGAGCATGACGGGGATCCGGGCGCCGTGTCGGTCGACGGTGGCGGCGATGGCCGACGAGCTGAGATCGATGGATAGCCGGACGCCCCCGCTTGGCATGTGCGGCAGTCTCTCCCGGCAGGGGAGTGGATCGTCAACCACAGTCCCGCGCAGTGATCTTCTGTGCGCGTATGGTGAGAATCCTTCTCCATGAGATGGCCAGCGACGGTCATTCTCGTGTATGCGGGAGAAGATCAGCAATCGGCGCGGGTGGAGGCAGAGTGCCGCAGGAGTCCCCGGACAGAGGCAATCGGCTGGCCGAGTACGTGCGCCCCACGGTCTATCCGCCACACGAATTGTCACCGCCGCGCCGCGAAGCAAAGCGGCCGGCCGCTGCGGGCCGCGTAGTCCGCGCGGTCGTGGGGGCTCTGGTCTTCCTGGTCGGGGTGCCTGTGCTGCTGTGGACTGTTGGTGGTGACCCTGCCCAACGGTTGCCGACGTGGTCGCAGGTTGTCGCCTGGTTCGACGAGCCGAGCAAACGACTCACCCCGGATGTTCTTACTGGCGCGGTCGTCTGGGTGCTGTGGCTGTTCTGGGCGGCGTTCGCGCTGCTCCTGATCGCCGAGCTGTTCGCGGTGTTGACCCGATGGCGGATCCCCGCGCTGCGGCTTCCCACACCGTTACACCGCCTCGTGTTCGGCCTGGCCGGCACCGCCGCGATCGCCGTCGCCCAAGTCGGACCACTCCACGCGGTGGACGGCGGCGACAGATCGGCGGCCGCCGCTTCGACGGACGGCGCCGGTGCCATCCCCCGGCAGGCCGTCGCGCGAGGGCCCGCGCTGATCCACGTTGCCGACACCCGCTACGTCTACACCGTTGAGCGACACGACACCCTGTCCAAGGTCGCCAAGGAGTGGCTGGGTGACGCGGACAGATGGCCGGAGATCTGCCGCTTGAACAAGCACCGCCACTTCCCCAAAGCCGGCGGCACCCTGCGCGACTGCAACCTCATCTACCCTGGCTGGGAACTGCGGCTGCCCGCCGACGCCCGCCCGCCGGCAAGCGCCACACCGGCGACCCCGCCCGCGGCGCCGACGCCACCGCCAGCGACCCCGGCCCCTTCGGCATCGCCGAGTGCCGCTGCCGACTCGCCGAGTCCCACCGTGCCGCCCGCAGACCAGGAAACAGCAACCCCCAGCAGCACACCATCGGCAACCTCGAGCGCACCAGAGGCCACCTCGCCGACCCCGCCCGCGACCCCCACCACCCCCACCGCGCCGTCGCCGTCCGCCTCGCCAGCTGCGAGCGACACACAAAGCCCGAGCGCGGCAACCGACGAGCACGGCGTGCAACTATCGCCGTCCAACTGGCTGCCCTGGTCACTCGCCGCAGCGATCAGCGCCGCCGCCGCGTTGGTCTGGGCACAACGCCGCCGCCGATACACCGGCGAGCCCGAGTCCGACCCACCCACGCAGATGCCACCGCCGGTGCTCCACCTGCGCCGCGCCGTGGCCCGCAACCCGGAACTGCCGAATCCGGACAGCCACGACACCGAGCCGCCCGCACTCGGGCCCGACCTCGCACCGCTGCCACCCGGCGGAACCGGCATCGTCGGCGACGGCGCGCACTCCGCCGCCCGCGCCACCCTTGTCGCAGTCCTGGCATCCGGCGGCCCGCACCACCCCGACGCACGCGGCGAAGTCATCATCGACGTCGCCACCATGGAAACACTGCTCGGCCCCGACACGGCAGTCCTCAGCCCGTGGCCGCGGCTTCACGTCGTCAACAGCATCGATGACGCGCTCACCGTGATCGAGGCCAAACTCCTGCACCGCAGCCGCATCCTCGACGAGCACGCCCTCACGGACCTGGACACCCTGCGCCAGCAGGCCCCCGACGAGGAACCGCTCCCGCCGATCATGCTCATCACCGAAACCCCACCCGCCCGCGCCCGCATGCGCGCCAAGACCGCTCTCGCCCTCGGCGGCAGCATGCACGTGTCCGCCCTGCTGCTCGACGACTGGGCCCACGGCGCCACCGTCGAGGTCGCCGCGGACGGCCGCACCACACTCGTGTCTGGCCAGGCGGCCGAGCCGATGCCACCGCGCCTGCCCGTACTCGAACCCGACCCAGCGATCCAGATCCTCACCACCCTGCGAGAGGCGCAAACCGGCGAACCGACCGCCGTCGCCTCACCCGCTGTACCGCTCACGGTCGTCCCACTGCACGCCAGCCGAACCGAACCCGAACCCGACAACCGGCCTGCCCCGGTCACCACGCCGCCCGCCGACGCAACCACCGGCAAAGCACAACTCCGGGTACTCGGACAGCCGCGGATCGACAACATCACCCAACCCGGCCGGCCACTACGAGCCAAAGCCCTCGAACTCGCCGTGTTCCTGGCCTGCCACCCCGACGGAGTCACCACCCGCGAGATCGGCGAATACCTCGAACCCGACGCCCGCATCAGCCAAGCCGACCAACGCGTCCACACCAACGCGAGCAACCTGCGGCACGTCCTCAACCGTGCCGGCACCGCCGGAACGAAAAACGCCTACGTCATCAAGACCGCCGGACGCTACCGACTCGACCCAACCACCGTCGACGTCGACGTCTGGGCGCTACGCGACCTGCTGCGCAAGGCCACCATCGCCACCGGCCCGCACCGTCGCGAACTACTGACCGCCGCCTGCGACCTCTACACCGCACCACTCGCAGAAGGCCACAGCTACGAATGGCTCCAGCCACACCGCGAGACCGTACGCCGCTGGGGCACCGAAGCCCACCTCCTGCTCGCCGACGACCTACTCGACAACAACCCCCAAGCCGCATCCGACCTACTCCACAAGGCCATCGACCTCGACCGCTACAACGAAGCCCTTTACACCAAGGCGATGCACGCCCGCCACGCTCTCGGCGACGCCGACGGCATCCACACCCTCCTGCGCGCCGTGACCAAAGCCCTCGCCGACCTCGACGCCGAACCCCAGGACGAGACCATCGCCCTGGCCACCCAGCTTCGAACCAGCGTCGACGAAAAGTGACCACCCGGCCTTTGCACGGCACGGTCTGCGAAGGTGGCGACTACTCGCGCTGGCCCTCGTTCCGGTACGGCGATCGGCCCTCGCCCATTGGCCACGTTGCCGCCGACCACCAGCCCTGGCGCACCAAACGCTCGTGCGGGCATCCGTGCCTCAGTTGTTGGCGATCCGGCACAAACCCAGACGCCCGTGCACTGGCCCGTGAGAGGAGGTTCTCAAGGACGTCCGCGCCGTCCCCTGATACGGCCCGTGGCAGGTAATGGTCGGGTAGTAGACATCGGCGTCGTCTGGTCTCGAATCCGCACATGTGCCGGCCAGGAGTTTCACACGGTGACCGGCGTCGACGCACCTACCGGGCTCGGCACGAGCGCTGGCGACTGGCTCGCCGATACCGGCTCTTCGAAGTTGAGCGGGGTTCGCGGCTGACGGCGAGCCGGACATAGAGGGCTCGCGGCTCATCGGTGATCACCCGAATGTCTAAATCAGATGATCGCAAGTGAGGAGTTGCGAGACCTGTCCACCGGTGGTGAGCAGGCACGATGCTGCCCCAAGTGCGGCCAGCGGGCGGTGCGGATCGCAGTGGACCACGCCCCGGTCGAGGCCCCTACCCCCCGGCAGCTGAACGTGACACAATTCGAATGTGAGCAACCCGCCGACGCCGGATTCTGTGGTTGAGTGGTTTTTGGGGCTCCTATTCGGCTCGCCCTCCTTGGTGGTCTCAACGTTTTTGTTGCTGAACAGCCTGTGGGCGTGGTGGAGTCTTGGGCGAGACGCGGTGAGTATGGCCTCAGTCTTGCGGGACCGATCGCACGATCAGTTTGGGCGCGGATCGTTCAAAGTGCAGGCGACGCTTCGGACGGTGGTGGCCTGGAGCATCTTTTACCTTGCCGCTTCGTTCGTTACTCAAATTTGGGCCGGCTCTCAGTACTCGCCTGGCCAGGGGGGTGGACTTAGGGAGCTCTTGCAGTGGTCAGGCCTGTTCGGCCTCATTGCAGTCGGCGGCTGCCTGTACCTTGTTCCGTCGCGGGGGCCAAAGCATGGGGATCAGCACTGGGCGCCACTACTCGGTCTCTTCGGTGGATACCTGCTTGGCCTTTTGTGGGCCGTGTTCGCCTTTACTGCGAAAGGCGGGCCAACCCCGGGGGACTGGTGGGTTTGCCCCGCCATGAGCTGCATCGGCGTCCTCGGGTCCGCTCTGCGGATGAGAATCAAGACAGTTCAGTCCTGGAAGAAGCACCCATCGGAATAAGCAGTCCCCTTTACCTCAGGCCAACTCCGGTGTAAAGCTGGGCTTCCCATTCCACCGGCTTGTAGCCACTGTGACCACGAGACGGCGGCCGGCCGGGACCTCGACCTCCTGAGCTGCTTCCCTGCAGTGACTCTGCTGCAACTGGCACTCGATACGATGAATGCCTGGTGTGACCGTAAGAATGACGCTCTTGCCTGGCCCGAGGTTTCCCACGTGGTTGGAGTCAACCCACACAGCCAGTGGCACCAACGCCCCTTGCAGGCGTGCCACTCTCTTGACTTCAAGCTGCGCTTGGCCGCCAGGTGAAGTCACGCCACAGTTAGGGCAGTTTGGCGCACTATCCGCCACTCTATGACCGCACTCACGGCACGACACCATCGCCATGAAATCCTCCCACTCTCGGTGCTGGTCCCGCTCGGACTTCGCTAGGTTCCGTCCCTCCCACAGCCTGCTTCTTACCGTACGGGTGCCACCGAGGATGCCCTCGTGTCAGATTGTCGCCAAGCGATGGCCCCAGCGCATGAGGGCTCTTCGAAGTTGGGCGGGGTTACGAGGCTGGAGCCGACCCGAGCGTGAGGGGCTCGCAGCTCATCGGTGATCATCTGACTGTCTGGTTCGGATGGTCACAAGTGAAGAGCTGCGAGCATGGCCAACGACACGACCCGGCTGATGGGCCTGGAGGGCCTGGTCGCCGAGCGGGTCGAGCTGGACGCCGCAGGCGTCCCGGTGGTGGATCTGTCCATGGGTTGTGTGCAGGCGCGATGCTGCCCGCAGTGCGGGCAGCCGGCGGCGCGGGTGAAGCAGTGGATCACGACCCGGCCGCGGGATCTGCCGGTCGGCGGGCGGCAGGTGCGGCTGCGGTGGCGTAAACGACTCTGGTACTGCCCGACCCCGGCCTGTCCGCGCAAGTCGTTCACCGAGCAGGTCGCCCAGGTCCCGGCCCGCTCCCGACTGACCACACGGCTGCGGCAGGCTGTCGGTGCGGCGGTCGCCGACGCCGGGCACACGACCGTGCTGCGGTGTTCAACCGCACCTTCGGGTGCGTTCGTCTGGTGTGGAACAGGACTCTCGCCGGCGGCCCTCGGACACCACGGTGTGGCGGGCCCCGGACGAGATCGGCGCGGTGCAGCTGCGGGGGAGTCCGTGTATCGCGGGCGTATCGAAAATCGCATACGCCACCGCAACGGTCTTGCGTCTTCAGTGGAGGCAGGAACCACAGCGCATCACTGTCAGCGCCAGGTTTGTCGACTGGGAAGGGGCCGTGTTGATGGATTCGGGTTCGGTACGTGGCATCGACCGGCGGCGGCTGTTCAGATGGGGTGGGCTGGCGGCCGCCGGCGTGGTGGCGGCCGGGGTGCCGCTGGTGAACGGCGGGATCGGCAACGCCGATTCGGCCCCAACCGACCCGTCCGAGCACGACCGGATCCCGCCGGACACCCGGCGCGGCGGATCCTATGACCGGTACGTGGCGCAGCTGGCCGCAGAGGGCAAGTTCTCCGGTGTGGTGCTGCTGTCGCACCGGGGCCGGACGGTGCTGTCTCGCAGCTACGGCATGGCCGACAAGGAAAGAGGAATCCGCAACCACGTGGGCACCGCGTTCACCCTCAGTTCGGCGGGCAAGCCGTTCAAGGCGGTAGCCCTCCTGCAGTTGGCGCAGCAGGGCAAACTGACGCTGACAGACACAGTGGGCCGACACCTGACCGGCTTCGCCAACGACATTGCCGAGCGGGTAACCATCCATCACATGCTTACCGGCACCTCCGGGATGAACACCCCCGAAGAGGACATCCGACGGGTCTTCCAGAGCCGGGAGGAGGTCCACGAGTATTGGGAGCGGTGGGCCCGGCAGTCGAAGCTGGTGGGCATCCCTGGCCTTCCCAACGCATTTCACGCCGGTGCCGAAACCGTCATCCCCGCCCTGATCGTGGAGGCCGTGACCGGCAAGACGTACTGGGACTACGTCGAGGAGAACATTTTCCGGCGCTGCGGCATGACCGGCTCGGCGTTTTACACCAGGCCCCAGTGGCTCACCGACGAGCACATCGCGCACCCATACATGACACTGGTCGACGGAAGCCAGGTTGATGCCGTCCGCAATCTCGACAAGGGCAGCCCATACCCGTACATCCTGGGTAGGAACCCGGGTCGCGCCTTCATCGATGAACCCGGAGACGGCGGCTTCGCCACCGCACCGGACCTGGTCCGCTTCGCCCGCGCGCTGGGCGACGGCACGCTGCTGGACCGGCCCTGGGCCGACGTACTCACGGCAGCGAAGATCCCACTGGGGTCGGCCTCGTTCGGCACGTACGGGCCTTCGGCCGAGATCGTCGGCGGCCAGTGGGCGATCCAGCGCGCCGGTGGCAACCCCGGTGTCTGCGCTAACTGGAGCATCTACCCGGACACCGGCTGGGTCGGCGTCATCCTCGCCAACTGCGACGACGTGCCGCTGGTAGACATGATCGCGCGGGAGATGCAGGCCGTCACCGGGGCCTCGCCCGGCGGCGGGTCGGGTGGCTGAGGCAGCTTGCCCGGGACACGGCCTGGAGCGGCGTGAGTCATGACTCGTCGATGCGAGCCCATCAGAGAAGGGTGTGGGCGTAGTGGTGCAGGGCTCGCGCAGTGGAGCTGCTGGTGCGCTGCCGGACGGCGCGAATCGAGCCGGTGGCCGGGCGGATCGACCGGATCGTCCGCTTCGCGCGGCAACAGGCCGAGCCAAGCGCTGACCGTCCGGGTCGTGGACCGGCTGCCCGTCGACATCGCCAGCCGGCTGCAGGCCCTGGTCGGGGCCGAGGTGCCAGGCGACGACGCCGGGGATTCCGTGTATCGCGGACGTATCCAAAAGTGCATACGCCACTGCAACAGCCCGCCGTCTGTAATAGGTGTATGAATCAGAGTTCATCCCCGTCAGCGCCGCCCCGCCGCACGCACAAGATCGTGCTCGTCAGTTTGGCGATCCTCGGCCTGGCGAGCGCGCTGTTCGTCGTGCGGCGGCCGCTCATGATGTCCGCTCCGAGGTGCATGGCCGGGCGGTGGCACGGCTGCTTCGATACGTTCAACGGGGTGCTGCTCATGATGCTGGTCGGCCTGCCGTTGGCCGCTTTGGTGGTGTGGGCTCTGGCGAGCCGCCGCCGTGCTGCCGGCGTCACCTGGGCGTGGCGGATGTCGCTGGCCGAGGTGGGCATGGTCTACGGGACGTTGCCGCTCGTATGGCTGACCATGATGCCGGGCCCGGGGGCCGGCATCGTCCCGGGCCGGGTGAGCCTGGTGCCGCTGCGGGACCTGGTCACGATGGGGCCGGTCGGGATCGGCGGCAACCTGCTGATCTTCGCGGCGCTGGGGTTCTTCGCCCCGATGCGTTTCGCGGCGCTGGCGTCCGTGCCGCGGATCCTGGCGCTCGGGGCGGGCTGCTCGGTCCTGGTCGAAACCGCACAGTACGTCCTGCGGCTGGACCGGGTTTCCTCCGTCGATGACGTACTGGTCAACGCCGCCGGCGCGGTGCTGGCCGGGCTGGTGTCACGCCGCTGGTGGCGCACTACGGCGCAGGTGCCGTCGGACCAGCCTCGCCCCGCGCCCGCGTCGGCGGGATGAGTCGTGTGCCGGGTGCCGGCGCATAAGGTTCAGGCATGCGCGTACTGATCGTGGAGGACGAGCCCTACCTGGCCGAAGCCGTCCGTGACGGTCTGCGGCTGGAGGCGATCGCCGCCGACATCGCCGGCGACGGCGACTCCGCCTTGGAAATGCTCAGCGTCAACTCCTACGACCTCGCGGTCCTCGACCGTGACATTCCCGGCCCCTCCGGCGACGAGGTCGCCCGGCGCATCGTCGCGTCCGGCAGCGGCATCCCGATCCTCATGCTCACCGCTGCCGACCGGATCGACGACAAGGCCTCCGGGTTCGAGCTCGGCGCCGACGACTACCTCACCAAACCCTTCGAGCTGCGGGAACTCGTCCTGCGGCTGAGGGCACTCGACCGCAGACGCGCGTACGCCCGGCCGCCGGTCCGCGAGATCGCGGGTCTGCGGCTCGACCCGTTCCGCCGGGAGGTCTTCCGCGACGGACGCTACGTCGCGCTCACCCGCAAACAGTTCGCGGTGCTGGAGGTTCTGGTCGCCGCCGAGGGCGGGACCGTCCGAGCCGAGGAGCTGCTGGAGCGGGCCTGGGACGAGAACGCCAACCCCTTCACCAACGCTGTGCGCATCACCGTGTCCGCGCTGCGCAAACGGCTCGGCGAACCCTGGATCATCGCCACCGTGCCCGGCGTCGGCTACCGCATCGATACAGCACCCCACATCGAGGCGTGAGGGATCGCCGTGGATAGAGCCGCCGGTCTCAGCGTTCGCCTCAAACTCGCCGCCAGCTACGCCGGCTTTCTCCTGCTTGCAGGTACGTTGCTCCTCGCGGCCGTGTGGGTGTTCCTCCTGCGATACGTACCCGACGTACCCGCCGCACAGCCATTGATCCGCCACCACGGACTTCCCCGTCTGCCAAGTCCCAGCCGCGACGACCTCCTCCGCGCTTTCGCCCCACGGGCAGCCGAAGTGTTCATGTTCCTGTTGATATTCGGTCTGCTGGGAGGGTGGCTTCTCGCTGGCCGAATGCTCGCCCCCCTGACTCGCATCACCGACGCCACCCGCATGGCCACAACGGGGTCGCTCTCCCACCGGATCCGACTGCCAGGCCGCCAGGACGAATTCCGCGAACTCGCCGACGCCTTCGACACCATGCTCGAACAACTCGAGTCCCACGTCGCCGAACAGCAGAGATTCGCCGCTAACGCCTCCCACGAACTGCGCACCCCGCTAGCGATCTCCCGGACGCTCCTCGACGTCGCCCGCAAGGACCCGGCGCGGGACCGGGACGAACTCATCGAACGCCTGCACGCTGCCAATATGCGGGCGATCAACCTCACCGAGGCCCTTCTGCTGCTCAGCCGCGGCGACCGCGGAAACTTCACCCGCGAAAGCGTCGACCTCTCCCTCATCGCCGAAGAAGCCGCCGAAACATTGCTTCCCCTCGCCGAGCAGCGCCGAATCACACTTGACGTCACCGGCGGGGCGGCCCCGACCAGCGGCTCCGCCGAACTCCTGTCGCGGATGGTGACAAACCTCGTCCAGAACGCCATCGTTCACAACCTCCCCGCCGACGGCACCGTGACGGTCCACACCGAGGCGCACGGCGACACCACCGTGCTGCAGGTCGAGAACAGCGGTCACCCGCTCCCCCCGGAACTAATACCGACCCTCATCGAACCGTTCCAGCGCGGAACGAAACGCGCACGCACCGACGAGCACGCCGGCGTCGGCCTCGGCCTGGCCATCGTGCACAGCATCGTCCGCGCCCACGAGGGGACCCTCGACCTCGCCCCCAGCCCCAACGGCGGTCTCCTGGTCACGGTCCGGCTTCCCGGCACGGGACTGTAAAAACAACGGCCCTGTCTCACATTCGGTGGTGACGGAGCGTGCTGCTATCCGAGGAGGATGCGGTGGCGAAGCAGGGTGAAGCCTGCTCGTCCGTGCATTTGGCGTGCGATCCGTTTGGTCTTGGTGTTGACGCCTTCGGTGGGGCCGTTGCTGTAGGGAAGCGTGAGCGCTGCGTTCACGGCAGCGAGTTGGGCGGCAACGTCTACGGCTTGGAGTCGATCTTCGAGGAGGTCCGGAAGCGGAACCTGCCCAGGCCGGAGACGGTTGACGACCGGGCGGCCTTGCTCGGCGGGCAGTCACCCGGGGTTGAGGAATATCAGCACACCTAACGAAGGGGCACCTCGAGTCTGCTGATCGCGGTGGTTTCGCCGCCTAAGCGGCCCGGCGTACGGGTCGCAGCAGGGTGAGAGCGCGGAGGGCGTCGGCTCGGGAGATGGGCTGGTCGTCGTCGGATTGCATGGTCAGGACGATCTCGATGGCTTGACGGATCCAGGCGGTTTTGGTGACGCCGGCTTCCTTAGCAGCTGCGGCGACGGCTTCGTCGAGGTCGATGGGCATGCGTAGGGACCGGACCACCATGACTTCAGCGGCCTCGGGCAGGGAAGCGAGCAGCTCGGCCTCCCGTTCAGGGGTGGGCGGCGGGTCGAAGGTGAGGTTGTTCATCAGCGCGGCCGCCTCTTCAGGGGTGGACGGCAGGTGCTGGTTGTCGCTCATCGCGTCTGCTCCCATCGGGTGAACTCGGCCAGCTCGGCGTCGGCCATGTCCCGCGCGCCGATGATTTTCCAGGTAAAGCCGTGGACGTGGTGCACCGGCCACGATCAGCGGCCGGCCGTCGTGGGTACGGGCCCAGACGGTCAACACTTGCAGGCCGGCGACGCCGGCGGCAGGGCGCGGCCACCGCTGCTTGGCCTCCAAAGCTTGGCGTACCTCATAGGGCTGCACGCCAGCGAGCGCCCGCAGGGCCCACTCTTCCCACTCGTACGGCACTCCGCCAGTGTAATACACGCGTATTTCGGCAGCTAGTGGCAGGCAGATGCGAGGCGAGCGGACAGCCCGGGCGGCCTGGGCTGGCGGCTCAGTGGGTGACGCTGGCGAAGTCGTCGGGGTCGAAGCCGCAGCGTCGTCATGCGGCGCGACGGCGGCGTGGAGCGCCATCGTGATCACGTCGGATGGGCGAACAGGCTGCGCCGGCGGATCAGCTCGCCGCCGGTCAGCTCGCACGCCGGGCCGGCCTGCTCGTGGAGGTGCTGGCCCAGGATCTTGGTCGTGACCTCCACCAGGTCGTAGGGGCGGGGGCTGCCGGTGAGGTGCTGCGGCGGCGAAGATGGCGTCGGAGATGTGGTAGCCGATCTCGGCCGGATGCTGGGCAGGCGGCGGCGCGCAGGGCGACGGCCGACCGAACGTGCCAGCGGTGAACGGGCAGCTCGGGTGGCACAGGTCGCCGGGGCTTGCGGTTCCTCAGCCGATGCACTCGTTGTTGTGGTCGAACTCGGCGGGCGGGATGGCGTGCCACGGACTGCCTCGTACTCGCGGACCAGGGCGGCGAGCAGGTCGCGGACGGTTGGCGGCCTGCCCGGTGGCCGTGCGGCAATCCGCCGCATACGGCCCCGGGGCCCGGAGGCTAGTTCAATCCTATGTCTCGTAGGGGTCCCCAGTGAGCGGCGTAGCGCAGCAGCGAGCGGGCCAGGTCGGGGTGGGGCCGCCGCCCACCGGGTGTCGAAGAGGAACCACTGGTCGAACCCGAAGAAGCCGTCGATGTACCGGGCGACCTGCGCGATGTGCGGGTCGAGCCGGATCAGCGACTCGGCCCACCGGCGGATTTTTCTTCCGGGACGGAGCTATCGGCCACCGGTGGCTCCCGGCCGTCGGGAACGACGAGGCCCTAGACATTGTCGCACTGTTGTCACCGCCATGACACGACCTTCCCGATCGGGCGGTGAACAGCTTGTCCGTCCGCTTGTTCCTGCTACCCTGCCCGCCCGTCCACGTCCCCGCCCGGTACCGATGCCGGCGCTACCCGCCCGAGTTCAACTACCGGCGGCCGTCAATGAGCCATTCCGCGCAACATTCTGATCACCGAAGGTGATCATGTGGTGTGGTCGTGTTCGGTGTGGAGCAGGATGAGTGCGGCGGCCACGATCTTGCCGATGCGCCATGGGTCGAGGCTGATGTTGCGTAGCGCCTTGAAGGTGGTCTTGAGCAGAGAGTTTCCGCGTTCGCCGATGGCTCGGAGGCTGTTGTGGGCCTTGTTGAACTGCTGCTGGATCGCGGTGAGGCGGCTGTTCTTCGGTTTCTTGAACGCCACGGTGATGGTGCCGGACTCGCCTTCGTAGCCCAAGTCGCCGAGGGGTCGTAGGTCGGCGCCAGCCTCGCGCAGGCAGGGCAGGAGTTCGGGGTGGGTGCGCAGGGCGGTGGTGTCATGCTCGCGGCCGGGACGCACGGGCGAGGTCCAGATGGGCCAGCCGTCGCCGACGGTGATCACCTGGACGTTGCCGCCATGGTTGTCGTGCTTGGCAGACCACCAGAGATCCACGCCCGGTGTCGGTCCGGGGGTGCGGCACCGGTCGGTTTCGATCAGTGTGCCGTCGATGTTGACATGGGAGTAGCCGGCGGCCTTGGCAGCGAGGAGGGCGCCGTGCAGGCTGGGTGCCTGTGCGGCGAGCACATCGATGGCCTCGTGCAGGTAGTCGTAGCCGGTGGACACGCTGATCTTGTTGTCGGCGGCAAGTTGCTTGATCCGGGTGCCGTCGCAGAACCAGCGCAGGGCCAGGATCGCCTGGTCACGGCAGGTCAGTGACCGGGTTCGGGCGCGGGTGCCGCGGCGGGTGCGTTCGGCGTCCAGCAACCCGGCCAGACGGTTCACCGTCTCCTCGCGTACCGGCAGCACAGCGGTGTATGTGACACTCATGTCGACGCAGGACCTCTATGAAGTTGATCTGTGGAAGGACCACTTCGTATCGAGGTTCTGCGTCTTCTCTTCGTACCGGACCTGATCTGGCGGGTCTCACGCCTTCCCGGCATTCCAGGCAGCTACTGACTGCTACCACCCGCTTGCGCGGAATGGCTCAGTGAGTGACAAACTGGGTGACGATCACGACGGACACCCGTGGACGCGTCGGGACGAAGTCGGATCGTCTCAGCAGTTCAGCCGATGCTTCAGGGCAGTTCGGAGGGCCGTGTTGGTTGCCTGGGGGTCAAGGGGTCGTCCGCTGATGGCCGGCCGTTGCAACGCCGCGAGAGGGCAGGTCCGATCAACGGAGGTGCCCTCTGATCGCAACGGTGCCAGACTGCCTGGATGACCGAACGCCTTGCGCCTGTCCTGCGGACCACGGACGCGAACGCCGCCGCGGCTTGGTTCGCCCGCCTTGGTTTCGTGAAGCAGTGGGAGCACCGGTTCGCCCCTGACTTGCCGCTCTACGTGAGCATTGCCCGGGGCGATGTTGAGCTCCATCTGTCTGAGCACACCGGGGATGCCCGGCCGGGGACCCTGTTGTACCTGTACGTCGACGACCTCGATGCTGCGGCGGCGGCCTGCGGCGTGGGTGCCGTCGGACAGAAGGACTGGGGACGTGAGTTTGAGGTGGTAGACCCTGACGGCAATCGGCTTCGTATCGGGGCGCTCCACCGATGAGCCGGAGTCGGTGAGGCTGCCGGCAAGGGCTGTGGGCCGTCCCTGGGCCGTCTGGGCCGTCGTCGGGCCGTCAAACGTTGACCAGTGACGACCAACAACGACGAACAGCGCCCGAAGAAACTGCAGGTCAGCCGTCATGTGCGTTCCGGCGGCGTGGGGTGTACGTGTCAGCGCAGGAGTTGAACGTCGCGTGAGCGCTGATGATCCGCTGTTGGACCGCGCCGGGATCGAGGACGCCTTCCGCCGGCTCGGGGATCGGTTACACCGGCGAGGTGTGGTCGCTGACCTCTACATCTTCGTTGGAGCGGCCATGGCTCTGGCCTACGACGCGCGACGGGCGACCCGGGACATCGACGCGGTGTTCCAGCCGCATGGCGTCGTACTCGACGAAGCTCGCGCGGTCGCCGATGAGCTCGGCCTGCCGCACTGGTGGCTCAACGAGCAAGCGAGCGCCTACGTGGCTCCCGGTGGCGATGCGGCAGCCCCTCGCGTCTTTGACCACCCTGGCCTGCGAGTGGCAGCAGCGTCCCCGGAACATCTCCTGGCCATGAAGGTGCTCGCAGCGCGGCGCCGGGACGCCGACGACATCCGCTTCCTGGTCGAGCACCTCGGGCTGACCACCACCGCGCAGGTCCTCAGCCTCTGCGCGGAGGTCTTCCCCGAGGAGGAGGTGCCGGGCCGGGCGAGACTCGTCCTCGACGACGTGTTCGAACGCGGATAACCCTGCCATCGATCTTCCGGCTGGACCTGCCAGCCAATCCCCGTCAGACGTCCCGTCTGGCTATCGGTGAGGTCACCCGCATGCTGCCACCGGACGACCTTGAGCGGCCCGAGCCGGCCGTCAGGCAGGAGCGTACGGCTATTCGCCCGTGGATTCCGGATGTGGTAGCGAAGAGCGAGATCGCTCGGCTCCGTCGCGAGCTGGAGCGGTTGCGCGCGGAGAACGTCCGCCTGTCGCGTCTGCTTGATCTGCGGGATCAGGACACCACCCCGGCACCGGAGCAACTCTCCACGGTCGTCGCCGCGTCCGGGCCCGTCGCCATGTCGTCGCCGGTCGAAGACAAGCTGGCCCCTGGACGCCGACCGGTTCCAGCCCAGCACCGACGTGTACGCGGTGCGCTGGGAGGACGCCGGACCGCGACGCGTGCCCCGTTCAGCGGCGAAGCCCCGGCATCAACCGGGGCTTCGCGACGTGCACGACAAGCATGAGGCAGAGGCGGCCTCGACCCCCGAGCCTCAACTAAGGGTCACACGTTCGCCATCGAACTCGGCAACGAACTCAGCCTTGCCGCCAAGGGCAGCGATGTACCGGGCAACCGTGCCGACCTCAGCCTTCGGCAGTTCGCCGCTCTCGATGGCGGCGACGCGCGGCTGCGAAACGTTCATGCGGTCGGCGACCTGCTGCTGAGTCAGGCCGCGCTTCTCGCGCATCTCACGCAGTCGCACTGCGCGTACCTCGCCGCGCATGTGCTCCTTGTGCTGCTCAACCTTGGCCTCGTCGAGGTTCATGCGGGAGCGGACATCCCGCCAGCTACGCGCCATCAGTGCTGTCCCTTCAGCTCTCGCAGGTGCTCGGCGAACTTCTTGTCGGCTTCGAGAATGCTGGTTTCGCACCAGCCCTTCCAGTTGCCGCTCTTGTCACCCGCCACCAGCAGGATGGCTTCCCGCTGGGGGTCGAAGGCGAACAGGATACGGATCTCGGTTCCCCCTGCCGAGCCTGGCCGCAGCTCCTTCATGTTCTTGTAGTTCGAGCCCTTGACCCGGTCGACGAACGGTCGACCGAGCGCCGGACCCTCGGCGGCGAGCAGATCTATGGCGGCAGCGACCTGCTCGGCCGAGTCGGGGTCAGACTTGGCTAGGTCGAGCAGCCAGTCCTCGACGTCTTCGGTGAGGCTGATCTCCCACTCGCTCACACACCCACTATAGCCCGCGAATAATGCCAGCGTTATAGGGATGTGAAGCGCGGACGGGGGACGAAGCGGACTCCAGGGACGAAAAGAGCCTTTCGCCGATCACTTCAGGAGCGACTTCCGGAGATCGCCGCCGCCGCGATCCGCGTCATCTTCGCCCAACTCAACGCCGGACACATCGGCGAACAACTCGACGGGCACCGGCTACCGGCACGTGGCTGGCACGGCGACCTACACCGGCTGGACCAGGTCAGGGCCTTGGCGGCGATTTACCCCTGCCATACCTTTGTCGTTGCAGGAACGGACCTTCTGGATCCTCACCGCTCTCGCCGGCCCGCCGCTGCACGGCTACGGGATCATCAGGGAGGTAGCGGCCCTGTCCGAGGGCCGGCTATCCATGCGGCCTGGCACCTTGTACGGCGCACTCGACCGGCTGGTGGAAGCGAGCCTCATCGAAGCCGACCGAGAGGAGGTCGTTGACGGCCGCCTGCGCCGCTACTACCGCCTCTCCGTCACCGGGAGTGCCACCCTCGCCGCTGAAACCGAGCGCCTGCGACGCAATGTGGAGGCAGCGACTGCCCGCCTGGGCAACCTGACGCCCGCCGCCCCGCCCATCGCCCCGCGCGCCTTGGGAGGACTGGCATGAGGGACCTCGAGCGCCGCTACCGGCAGCTGCTGCGGGCCTACCCCGCCGACTACCGCCAGGCGCGGGGGGCCGAGATCGTCGGGACGTATCTCGACATGGCCGGACCTGACCGCCGTTGGCCGTCAATCCTTGATGTGGCCGACGTGCTGGCTGGGGGCGTCCGTGAGCGTCTACGCGCCGTCGGCGCTGCCGACCTGATACCCGGCGTGCGCCTCGCCGCTGTTCTTAGCTTCATCACCGCGACCGGTCTTGCTGGCTTTTGGGCCGCCGCCGAGGTGGTCACCACTTCGGGCATGTGGGGCTCGCCTGCCTTTGGGCCATTTGCTACCACCGGCATCGTCGTTTGGGCCGGTTGGCTGCTGGCCGCGGTCGTTCATGTCCTCGCCCCGGCCCCGTGGGGCCGGGGCGCCATCGGGCTGGCACTGTTGCTCACTGGCGCCGTGATGCCCGTCGCCGCCCTGTTCGAGCTGCCCCGCCCGTACTTGTTCGTTCTGCTTCCCCAGGCGACGCTAGGCCTGTTGGCACTGGCAATTCCTACCCACATGATGCGACGCCATCGCCTCATTCCCTTGGCGATAGCACCCGCGGCAGCCCTCATCGCAGTCGGGGGCCTGACCGGGGAAAGCGGGTGGTTCTACCGGTTCAGCTATGGGGCCGCAATCCTCCCGGAAACCGGCGCGGTCCTCTTGCTGACCGCTATGCTCGCCGCAGCCGTACTGTCTCTGCGCGGTGACGTCCGAGGGCTCTGGGCTCTCCTCGTTCTGCTAACTCCGGTCGGACTACTGGCTCTGTACCCCCTGGCCGAGAACATCGCCCCCGTGGTGGGCGCAGGGTATGCCGACTTCCGCGTCGCCACCGGGGCGGCCGCCGCCATAGTCATCCTGGGCGGGATGACCCTAGTCGCCGCGATCGCGATCCGCCCGCGCGGTCGGCAAGACCGACCAGGTTGAGCAGTTCGTCCACCCGGGCGGTCCGCTCCCGGCGCGGAACGCCCATCACTTCCAGCGCGAAGCTGACATTGCCGGCAGCCGGTCCGGGAATCGAGCAGGGCGAAGTGTTGATGGATCATGCCGATGCCCTGTCGGGCCCGCCGCAGGCGGTCTCCCCGCAGCGTCGTGAGTTCGACGCCGTCGACGACCACTCGGCCCGCGTCGGGGCGTTCCAACAGGTTGGTGCAGCGCAACAAGGTGCTCTTGCCCGCGCCGCTGCGCCCGACCACGCTGAACACCTGGCCCTCGGCGACCGTCAGGTCGACGCCGTCGACGGCGGTGACCGGGTGGCCGCGCGTGTGGAAGGTCTTCCGCAGACCGTCGATGCGTATCACGGATCTGTCCTCGTTGTTCGGATGGAGTCGGGAGTGTGTTGCGGGGATGGCTGCCCCGGGTGCCGGTGGAGAACGGGTGGTGCGGTCCTGGGGTGGCTCAGGACGATCTAAGCCACAATCCCTATGGGTTTGGTAGGTTATCCCATCGGATTGCCGGAGGACAGACCGCGAAAACGTGAGGCACAACACGGCAGTTCAACCGCAGTAACGGGCCGCACAAACAGGCCGCAAACCGGGCAACCCGCCCCGGGTTGATGGTGTTCACCCCGTGGGATGTCCGGGTGGACGATGTTGACAGGCCGGTAGGGCCTCGATGAAGATCTCCTCCGTGCGAAGCGCCTATCTCACCAAGCGAGGTCACATCGACCTCCTGCGCGTCGCCAGCGCTGCCTGTCGACCCTGCGCTTGACGCCGGGTTTCCTCTCTGCCGCTGCGGGCGTTCTGCGAAGCCGTGGGTCTCCGGCCCTGCGGCAGCCCCGCCATGCGACGGAACCCTTCCCTCTCGACAGGAGAGCTGTCCATCGTGCGCAAGACATCCGTACGCCTGGCCGCGGCTGGGCTCACCGCCACTGTGCTGAGTGCGGCACTCTGGACCGGCCCGGCACACGCAACAGCGTTGCCGGCCGTGCCACCGCCGCCCGTCAGCCCGTCCGAGATCGCCGGATACCCCCGGCAGAATGTGCTGCCGGTCTGGCCCGACAACCCTGCGGACGCGTCCATCCCCATCGGCGTCATCCCGTACGACGACATCGCCCCGAAGCTGAATGCACTACAGGCAGCCACTGACCGCGTCTCCGCCCGCGTGGCCGGGAAGTCCAGCGGCGGCTACGACCTCTACGCCGTCACGGTCACCGCACCGGAGAGCCGGAAAGAGGCCCGGCAGCAGGAGGAGTGGAAGCATCTCATCGAGGACGACCCGGTGGGGGCCCGCACGAATGCTCGACTGCTGGCTGGCTACAAGACCCCGCTGTTCGTCAACGCCAACATCCACGGCAACGAGTGGGAAGGCACCGACGCGGCCCTGCGCGTCATCGAGGAGTTCGCCACCAGCACCGATCCCGAGGTGACGCGGCTGTTGAAGCGAAACCGGCTGATCTTCAACATCACATCCAACCCGGACGGCCGGATCGCCGGCACCCGGGCGAACGCGGCCGGCTATGACCTCAACCGCGACCTCACCATCGTCTCCCAGCCCGAGACGAACCTGATTCGCGAACTCGTCATCGACACCAAGCCGATCATCACACTGGACCTGCACGGATATGTCAACCCGACGCTGCTACACCCGAGCACCCCGCCGCACAACGTCAACAACGAATACGACCTCTACATCAAGCACGGCCTGCCGAACGCGCTGGCCATCGAGGAAAACCTGCGAGCCTTGGGCTACCCGGAGACCCAGCGCGCCCGGATTCCGTTCCGGGACGACGAACCGGGGGTCTGGGACGACTTCCCACCCATCTACGTGCCGTCGTTCGCGATGCTTCAGAGCAGCATCCCGTACACCATCGAGGCGCCACTCAACCCGCGCGGCAACCTGACCCCTAAGGAGCGGGTGCGTCGTTCCCGCATCAACACGGACGTACACGTGGTGGCGATCAAGACCTCGCTGCAGTACATCCAGGACCACCGGACCGAGGTGCTGCACGACCAGGCGGAGGTCTACCGGCGCGGGTGGGCCGCTGAACCGCTGCGGGACATCCCCGACGGCTACGTGCCGGGCTGGGGACCGGAAGACAACTACCACACGGTCTTTCCCCGGGCGTACGTCATCCCCACCGGCCCTGACCAGCACTCCGAGCCAGCTGCCGCCCGTCTCGTCGATTTGCTGATCAGCAGCGGCGGCCGGGTATGGCGGGCCAAGCACGAATTCCACGCCGGGGGTAAGAGCTACCGCGCCGGCTCATACGTCATCCACCTGCATCAGCCCAAGCGCGGCCTGGTCAACTCGCTGCTCGAACCCGGCATCGACATCACCGAACGAGTGACCGACCTCTACGCCGGCCCGGCCGCCTGGAGCCAGGGGCTGACCTGGGGTGCCACCGTCGACGCCATCTGGGACCAATTGCCGAACGTGCAGTTGAACCGGATCTACGACGGTGTGGTCGACGGCCAACTACCCTCCGCCGACTCCGACCTGCGCCTGGACATCCAGGACGCCGCCGACCTGCTGGCGGTCAACTCGCTGGTCCGCAAGGGTGTCCAGGTCTATCGGCTCGCCGACGGGTCGGTGGTGATCCCCGCCGTCCCAGGCAGCCGCCAACTGCTCAAGGACGAGGTCCGAGCGCACGGCGTCACCTTCCAGCGCGCCCCAGCCGGCTGGCACGGGACCCCGCTGGACGACGTCGTCGTCGGCTACCTGGGCACCGTCGAGGAGCGCGACACCCTGACCGACCTCGGCTTCACGGCCCGGGCCATAACCGCCACGACGTTGGCCAGCACCCTGACCGACGAGGTTGATGTGCTGCTTATCGCGAGCAATCTCAACTTGGCGAGCCTGACGGCACCGAACCGGGAGGCGCTGGAGGCATTCCTGGCCCGTGGCGGCGGCATCGTCGGACTGGGCACCGCCGGGGCGAACTTCAGCAACGGCACCTCGCTGTTGACCGTCACCGCCACCGCCGGGCCCTCGCTGGCCAGCGGAGTAGCCAACATCGTCAACCACGGCGGGCCAGTCACCTCCGGGGCCATCCCGCACTCCTTCATCAGCCAACCAGTCTGGTTCACCAACCTCGGTGCCGGCGTGACGGTCGAGCAGTCCTACGCCGCGGACCCATTGCTCGCCGGCTGGTGGGCGGCAACCGGCACCGGCACGAACGGGCAGGCCGCCGCCGCGAACCAGGCCAGCATCGTCCGGAGCATCAGCCCCGGCGGCAACGGTGTCGTGCTCTTCGGTACCGACCCGACATTCCGGCTGCACCCCAAGGGCCTGCAGCCGCAGTTGGGCAGAGCGCTGCTCTGGGCCGCACGGCCCTGACGATAACGACGCCATGAGTTGATCCCGCAACGGTGACGGCCCGGCAGCCGCCTGCCGGGCCGTCACCAAGCACGCCAGACAGGGACTGCGAACAAAATTCGGACCTGTATCAAAGGACACGAGCAACGGCGTGCCGCCCCAACTGCGTGATCATGTAGACAGGTCCCGCTTGCGCCAGGCGTGGTAGTCATCGGTCCACTGCCCGGTCAACCTCGTGATCGCCGCCGCTGACAAGCCGGCCGCCGAGCCGAGGAACTGCTGCAACGCCGGCACGAAGTCCCCGGTCGACAAGCCGTGCAGGTACAGCAACGGCAGCACCTCGGCGACCTTCGGGCTCTTGCGGCACCACGGCGGCAGGATCGCTGAACGGAACTGCCGACGCTGCCCGGTGACCGCGTCGGTGCGCTTGTCGTTCACCCGCGGCGCCCGCACCTCAATCGACCCAGCACCGGTCATCACTTCCCTTGGCTGGGCATGGCCGTTGCGGACCACCAACCGCCGGCCCCGCTCGTCGCGCTCGTGCGCCAGCTCAGCCAGGTAGGCGTCGACCTCGGCCTCCAACGCGGCGGCCAGCATTCGCCGCGCGCCTTCGCGAACGATGTCATCCAGCAGCGAGACGCCCTCGCGTCGCTGCCCGTCCTCGGCGACTACAGTCAGCACGGGCGTGCCTTCCCGACCGACGCTGCAACGTCGGCCTTGCTCGAGACCTACACGAATCGATCACCGGGAAGGTACGCCCCTTCCCGGCCGATCCACAGGTTTCGAGCATTCCTCAGACTGGGTCCACAAGAGCTCGCCGCGATACCGAAGTCGGCGCACCGGCGCGAAGGCCGCCCGGCCGAGATCTGGGGCGCCGAAGACAAGCCCCACGCCCAGCTCGCCGCAAGACGGTTCGCTGACCTGTACGGCGCGAAGTTCGGCAAGGCCGTCGCGAAGGTCACCGACGACCTCGACGAGCTGCTGGCCTTCTACGACTACCCGGCCGAGCACTGGGTGCACCTGCGCACCTCGAACTCGATCGAGTCGACCTTCGCCACCGTCCGGCACCGCACCCGTGTCACCAAAGGCCCCGGCAGCCGCACTGCAGGCCTGGCCATGGCGTTCAAGCTCATCGAAGCCGCACAGGACCGCTGGCGGGCGGTCAACGCACCCCACCTCGTCGCACTGGTCCGCGCCGGCGCGACCTTCGTCAACGGCCGCCTCGTCGAACGACCCGAAGACAACATGGCCGCGTAGCAACTACCTCATCCACAGGTCTTGACGATTCCTCCACCGGGATGCCGCCAAGGCCCTGGGCGAGTACATCAGCCGGCTCGGCCAGCGGAACTACTTCGTGGGCGCCTACATGAGGCGACTGCTCCTGAGCGGGGGCGTGACCAAAGAAGGTTCGCCCTGGCCCGAATTGCACATCGAGATCCATCCTGGTGATCAGGCGCGCCTGGTGGACAAGAGCGGCAAGCCGATGGGCATGACGGCGGGCGCTGTCAGCCGCGAGGTCGGGCGTCGGCTGTTCCTCCTATGGCTTGACCAGTATGGTTCCGAGCATCCGGGCGAACCGGCACCGCTATCTGAGTTCTTCTCCGAAGGCGGACCGTCTGGAAAGCCAGAGGTGCGGTCGATGGAAGCCAAGGGCATGGGCGCCACCATGAACACGCGCCTGTCCCAGCAGGTCCGCGGAAAGATCGTCGACCGCATCCGGCACCTCGCCGCCGAACACGGTGTCGCCGTGGTCACCGTCCCCGCCCACAACACCTCCAAGCACTGCCCGCAGTGCCTCACCCCGCTGCGGCACTGCAAAGCCCCCGACCGGCCCAGCGTCGCGGGATGGAAGTGGGCCATCTGCCCCAACCAATCCTGCGGCTGGCAGGGCGACCGCGACCAGGGTGCCTGGCGGCGCATCGCCGCCCGGGGCCTGACCCACCAGGCCAAGACCGTCACCGACAAGACCAGCGGTGTCATGGCGATCCGCACGGTCGTGGACACCCTCGAAGCCACCGCTGTCATCACCCCGACCACGACCAGCCGGCGGGACCGGTCGAAGACCGGCTCCACCCGCCACCAGCCACCACGCCCCGCGCCCAGGCGACGCAGGGCACCCTCCCCACCCGACCCCACCACGGGCGAGCGGGCAAGCGTCCGGAGGGACTCGCACCAACGGACCGGAAACTGCCCCGCGCAGCCCACCGACGCCAGGACGTGACCACGATCAGCACACCACCCACCGGCCGCCGGCCACGCGGGGCAGCACTGGGCGTCGGATTCCATCTCCACGCCCACGCCACCCCACCACGGTGGGAAACGATCCCAGAAACACAATCCGACTCAGGATCACTAAGCTGATCAGAGACGCTTGGGCGAGTCGACTCGGTCGAACTTGAGCTACCGTGATCATATGGATCTGAATGATCACGAGCCGGAGAGTGGACGTCAGACCGCCCTACCCGTGCCGGAGGCTGCGGCATCCAGCGGCTGGGCACTGCTGGCCGTCGCCGTTGGCGCAGTGGCCAGTCTTCTGATCACATGGCGTCTCAGGCAGCAGAGGGGCCAGCGGGGTTGAAGTAGCTGGGTGACTATCCCTCAGCGTCGAAGATCCGATCCATGGCGACCGCGCCGCTCAAGGCCGGGCAGTTTCCCCCTTTCGGAGGCAGCTTGGACTACCCGATCTCGATATCCGGAAACGCTTGAGTGGCTCAGCGGCCACCAGGCGTGGGCGCGGAAGCGTCTTTCAGCAACGCGGGCAAGTGGTCGGTCAGGATCGCTCTCGCCTCCTCCAGGATGCGACTGATGAGTTCGGCGCAGGTCGGGATGTCTTCGATCAGCCCCTGGACCTGTCCCACCGTCCAGATCCCGGCATCCGGATCACCCAGCTCGTACACGCGGCGGCCGCGGCTGCCCGCAACGAGGTCCCGGACGTCCTCGAACTGCCCGCCGGCGGCGAGGACCTGCGCCACCTTGCGGCTGACTGTGTTAGCCGCGACTCTCGCCGTGTTGTGCAGCGGTCGGAAGATCAGCTCGGTGTCTCGCTCGGAGGCCTGGACGATCGCCTCCTTGATGTTCTGGTGAATCGGCGACTCAACAGTGCACATGAACCTGGTGCCCATGCTGATGCCGGACGCCCCGAGCGCGAGCGCGGCGACCAGGCCGCGCCCGTCGGCGAATCCGCCGGACGCCACCACCGGGATCGTCAGCTTCCGGGCGGCCGCCGGAATCAGCACGAGGCCGGGTACGTCGTCCTCGCCCGGGTGTCCGGCGCACTCAAAGCCGTCGATGCTTACGGCGTCGACCTGGAGCGACTGCGCCTTGACCGCGTGCCGGACGCTGGTGCACTTGTGCAACACACGGACCCCTGCTGCTTTGAAGGCGGCTACGTGTGGCGCGGGGTTCGATCCGGCGGTCTCCACGATGGTGACCCCGGAGTCGATGATGGCCTGCCGGTACTCCGCGTACGGGGGCGGCGAGATCGACGGCAGGATGGTGAGGTTGACCCCGAACGGCTGGTCGGTCAGGTTCCGGCACCTGGCGATCTCGTCGGCCAGGTGCTGCGGGGTCGGCTGGGTGAGAGCGCTGATCAGACCGAGGCCCCCGGCGTTGGACACCGCAGCGGCGAGCTCTGCTGTCGCCACCCACTGCATGCCGCCCTGCACGATCGGATGCTGGATTCCGAAGGCCTCGGTGAAGGCGTTCCTGATCACTGCTGTTCCTTCCGGGCGGGACTTCGACGGTGCGGGCGATGGGTGCCGGGGGTGGTGGACCCTGACGGGTCAGGGCACGGGATGCCGGACGCGGGCGATCAAGGCGCCCAACACCTCACGGCCGTCTGCGGTGACCGACAGCTCGATCTCCGCCTCGGGGCCGGTACTGCGGGTCACCGCACCGGTCACCGTCACCGTGGCGCTGCCAGTACCAGGCACGATCACCATCGAGGTGAACCGGTTGGCCAGCTCGATGACCGCGGTCGAGGAGCCGAGCCACCGGCACAGCGCCTGGTTCGCCAGCGCCAGGGTGAGCATGCCGTGGGCGATGACACCGGGGAGTCCGGCCGCTGCAGCCGCTGTGTCGTTGTAGTGGATCTGGTTGAAGTCGCCGGAGGCGCCGGCGTAGCGGACCAGCGTCTCCCGGGTGATCTCGAATTCGACCGGCGTGAACGTGGTGCCCGCAGAGAGGCTCATGTCAGGTCCCCCGCTGCATCCAGGATCAGGCAGGTGTGGGTGATGGTGGCCTCGAACGGTCCGTTGAGGGCCCGCATCGCGGTGACGGTCTGGATGCGGACGTGCCGTCCGGCGGCGCGCAGCTCGACGATGCGAGTCTCGGCGGCCAGCCGGTCACCGGCGCACAGCGACCCGTGCAGAACGCTGGTCTGCCCGCCGTGCACCATTCGGGTCAGGTCCAAGCCGAGGCCGGGGTCGCGGCGGACCGGCTGGGAGAACCGCAGCGCCAACGCGCTGGCGAAGGTCGCCGGAGCGACCAGATCCCGGTGGCCGGCGGACTGGGCCGCCGCCACGTCGACGTGCACCGGATCGTCGGCGAACACCGCCCGCGCGAACTCCCGGATCGCCTCCCGGGAGACCTCGAAGGGCTCTTGGAGGTGGTGTGGCTCGCCTTTCACATGAACCGCCCACCGGCCACTTCGAGCACCGCCCCGGTCATGTAGGAGGAAAGGTCGCTGGCCAGGAACAACGCGACGTTGGCGACCTCGACCGGCTCACCCATGCGCTGCAAGGGGATGTCCCGGGCCTTGGCCTCGAGGACCTCGGCCGGGATCGCCGCGGTCATCGCCGTACGGATGATGCCGGGCTGGATCGCATTCACCCGGACGTTGCGGCCGGCCAGCTCCTTCGCGGCGGCCTTGGTCAGCCCGACGATGCCGGCCTTCGCCGCGGCGTAGTTGGTCTGGCCGATGTTGCCGACCTTGCCGGCGAGCGACGAGACGTTGACGATGGATCCGGACCGCTGCTCGCGCATGACCTCGGCCGCGGTCCTGGTGCCGAGCCAGCAGCCCTTGAGGTGTACGGCGACGACCGCGTCGAAGTCGTCGAGGCTCATCCTGTGCAGCATTGCGTCGCGGGTGATGCCGGCGTTGTTGACGAGCACGTCCAGCCGCCCGCGCTCACGGACCACCCGGTCGACCAGCGCCCGGTACTGCTCGGGGGAGGTTACGTCGCAGCCGAGGCCGACCACGGGGGCGCCGTCCGCGGACAGCTCGGCGGCAGCGGCCTGGGCAGCGTCGACAGTGCGATCGGACAGGTAGACGTGGGCGCCGTGGGCCGCTGCGACCTTGGCGATCTGATAGCCGATTCCCTGCGCGCCGCCGGTGATGGCGACGCTGCGTCCTTCGAGCAGGGCCATGCGGGTGGTTCCTTTCGCTGCTGTGGGCGGTGACGGTTCAGACGGTGGCTTCGGTGCCGAAGATGGCGGTGACTTGGCTGGAGAGCACCCCGCCGTTGCCGTGGGTCAGGGCGGTCCGGGCACCGGGCACCTGCCGTTCGCCGCATTCGCCGCGGAGCTGTCGGACGGCTTCGATGATCAGGAGGATCCCGTACATGCCGGGGTGGCAGTACGACAGACCACCGCCGTTGGTGTTCACCGGTAGTACGCCGCCGGGCGCGATCCGCCCGTCCGCGACGAACGCGCCGCCTTCGCCCTTGGCGCAGAACCCGAGGTCTTCCAGGAACAGGATCGGGTTGATGGTGAACGCGTCATAGAGCTGCACCACGTCGATGTCCGATGCCGACAGTCCGGCCATGTCGTACGCGCGCCGACTGGACTGGACGGCCGAGGTGGTGGTCAGGTCGGGCATCTGACTGATCGTGGCGTGGTCGGTGGCCTCACCGGCGCCGAGCAGGTAGACCGGGGGGCGGGGCAGGTCCCGGGCGCGCTCCGCCCGGGTCAGCACCACGGCGCCGCCACCGTCGGTCACCAGGCAGCAGTCCCGCACGGTCAGCGGCGAACTGACCATTCGAGCGTTGATCACGTCATCGCGGGTCAACGGGTCACGGCTGAACGCCTTCGGGTTGAGCCGCGCCCACTCGCGCGCGGCGACGGCGACGTCGGCGAGCTGCTCGCGGGTGGTGCCGAACTCGTGCATGTGCCGGGCGGCGGCGAGGGCGTACATGGACACTGGGAAGCGCGGGCCGTACGGTGCCTCGTACGCGTTGAGCTGGGTGCGGGCGACCAGTTTGCCGACGTTCGACCGCTGGTTGCTGGCGTACGTCACCAGGGCCACGTCGCAGAGACCGGATCGCAGAGCTGCCGCGGCGTGCAGCACGTGCGAGACGAAGGAGCTGCCGCCGATGACCGTCCCGTCGATGTACCGAGGCTGGATGCCCAGGTACTCGGCGGTGTCCAGGCCGGCCGCCGGATACACGGAGGAGGCGGTGAACAGCCCGTCCACGTCCCGGGTGGTCAGGCCGGCCTCTGCGAGCGCGGCGTGACTGGCCTGGCCCATCAGGTCCAGCGGGGACAGGCCGGGGCCGACCAGGCCGAGCTGTGATTCGGCGACGCCGACGACAGCCGTCGTGCCGCGGAGCGAATCGGTCATGGCGCCACCAGCTCGAACCGCAGTACTGCGTCGTCGGCGATGACGGCGCGTACCGCTCGCCCGATCAGCGGCGCCTCGGTCTGCACCCCGGTCACCGTGCTCATCATCCGGAACCCATCCACGACATCGACGAGGGCGATGTTGCTGGCCGGGGTGTCCTTCGCGTACAGCCAGGTCACCGAATACACCACGCCGTCGCCGGAGGAGGTCAGCCAGGCCAGGTCGGCGCTGCCGCAGTGCTTGCAGAGCACGCGCGGGTAGAACTGGGCCTGTGCGCAGGCGGAGCAGCGCTGGTAGCGCAGTTCGCCTTGCTGTAGTCCCGCCAGGTACTGGTGGTGTGGACTGTTCACGATGGGTGTCCCTAACGGCCGTGGAAGGTGGGCGGACGCTTGGCCAGGAAGGCCGCCACGCCCTCCGCGAAGTCGTCACTGGTGATCAGGTCGAGCTGCGCCGCGGCCTCGGCCCGCAGCGCCGCGTCCAGGCCGGCGAGGTCGGCCCGGAGCCGCTTGGCGGTCGACAGCGACAGCGGTGCCCGGGCGGTGAGGGTGCGTGCCCGGTCCAGCGCGGTCGGCAGGGCCTCACCGTCGTCGGTGGCCTGGTCGACCAGTCCCCATTCGGCGGCCAGTGGGGTGCCGACGGGCTCGGCGAACATGAGCATCTGTGCTGCTCTGCCCCGCCCGACCCGGGCGGCCAGGGTATGGTGCAGGCCACCGTCGGCCGCGAGCCCCACTCGCGGGAACGGGCAGCAGAAACCTGCTGTGGCACCGGCGATGACGTGATCGCTGGCCGAGGCGAGCGCCAGGCCGAAGCCGTAGCACTGCCCCTCGACCGCGGCGAGTACCGGGATCGGCGCGGCGGCTATGGCCCGGATGATGTCGCCCACGACCTCCAGGCGCGGGGCGGCCACCGCCGGGTCGGTGGACATGGTGCGGAGGTCACCGCCGGCGCTGAACGTTCCGGCAGCGCCCGTGATGACCAGGACCCGGATGGCCGGGTCGGCGAACGTCCGCTGGAGCAGGGCCAGCAGCCGGGCGCGGGCGTCATCGTCGAGCGCGTTGCGCCGCATCGGATGCGAGAGGGTCACGCAGCGGACGCCCGCGTCGTCGGTGCACAGCAGTTCGGCGCTTCGCTCGGCGTCGGCATGAGGCACCGTTGCACTGCGTTGATGATTCGCTCGCTGCCGCTCGCTCATGCCGTCACCGCCGGCGGGATCCGGTCCAGCATGGCGCGCAGTTCGGTCTTCAGGACCTTGCCGACGCCCGACAGCGGCAGCGCGCTGACGACGTGCAGCTCCCGTAGCCGCTTGACCGGTGCGACCTGCGCGTTGACAAACGCCAGCACGTCGTCGGGCGGGCACGGCGTACGCAACACGACGAAGCCGACCGGAATCTCGCCGGCGTGCTCGTCGGGACGACCGACCACGGCGGCGTTGGCCACGCACTCGTGCCGCAGCATGATCTCTTCGAGCTCGCCCGGATAGACGTTGTAGCCCTTGTAGATGAGCATGTCCTTGATCCGGCCGACGATCGCCAGGTACCCGTCGCCATCGCGGCGGCCGAGGTCGCCGGTGCGCAGCCAGCCGTCCACGAACGTCGCCGCGGTCTCCTCCGGCCGGTTGAGGTAGCCGGCGGACACCTGCGGACCACGAATCCACAGCTCGCCGACGGTGCCGTCGGGCACACAGGTGCCGGCGGCGTCGCGTACCGACACCTCGGTGCCGGGCAACGGCACCCCGCAGCTGTCGAACCGGTCCGGCGCGGACTCGGTGTACGGGGGTGCGGTGGCGACCAGGGTGGCCTCGGTCAGCCCGTACGACTGGCGGACCCTGGCGTTGCTGAACACCGCCTCCAGTCGCTGGGTCAACGGCACCGGCACCGGTGCCGAGGCGCAGCCGATCGCGCGGACGCTGCCCAGGTCGCGGCCGGCGAGGGTCGGGCACTCCAGGATCGCGTGGAACATCGACGGCGCGCCGAGCAGATGTTGCACCTGGTACGCCTCGACCAGGTCGAGGAACCGGCCGGGCTCGAAGCGGGACATCGTCACGAGGGTGGTGCCAGAGGCCACATGCTGGCTGAGCCCGACCAGCCCCATGGAGTGGAACAGCGGCGCGGCGGTGAGCGCGGTGGCCTCGCCGGGCCGGAGCAGGAAGTCGCCGGGCACCGGCCGCAGCGCTATCCCGCCCTCGTCGTCCGTCTCGGGTACCGCCCCGGTGCGCCAGCAGGCGTACTGCAACGTCTCGGCGAGCAGGTTCCGGTGGCTGATGACCACCGCCTTGGGCCGGCCCGTGGTGCCGCCGGAGAAGACGAGGTGGGCGGTGTCGGCGCCGGTGAGGCGCACCGGCGGGGGGTCCGCGGCCTCGGGCGTACCGATGGCGATGCGTCGGGCCGACGGTGGGTCCTCGTCGATCAGCACCAGTCGCACCACGCCGTCACGTGCCTCGCCGGACAGCGGATCGCCGGCCGCGTCCGTGATGATCGCCCGCGCGCCGGAGTCGGCGAGCTGGCGGGCGATATCGACGGGGGTCAGCATCGGCGACAGGGGAGCGGCGGTCGCGCCGGACAGCAGGATGCCGAAGTAGCAGAGCGGGTAGTCCAGACCGTTGCCGAGGTGGATGGCGACCACGTCACCGCGGCTGATGCCGGTGTCGGCGAGGAGCTGTCCGATCCCGCAGGCCCGCCGGTAGAGCCGGGCGAAGCTCAGCTCGGCGTCGCCGAGGCGCAGGGCGGTCCGGTCCTGGTAGCGGCGGGCCGAGCCGGCCAGCACGGCGAGGATGGTCGAGTCCGGGATGTCGAGCTGGTTCGGCAGGTGCTCGGGCCAGCCTGTCGGCGCGTTCACCGCAGCCCCATCGACTTGGCGATGATGGTCTTCATGATCTCGCTGGAGCCGCCGTACACGCGGGTGATCCGGGCATCAGTGAACCGGCGGGCGATGCGGTACTCGGTCATGTAGCCGTACCCGCCGAAGAGTTGCAGGCACTCGTCGGCGACCCGGCCCTGCAGTTCGGTGGCGAACAGCTTCACCTTGGCGGCGTCGGCGCCGGTCAGTGTCCCGTTGTTGTGCTCGCTGATGGCCCGGTCCACCAGGCAGCGGCCGGCCTCGAGCTGGGCGGCGAGCCCGGCGAGGACGAACTTGGTGTTCTGCATGCTGGACAGGCGCTGGCCGAACACCTGTCGGTCACCAACGTACGCGACGGTGTCGGCGAGGATGGATTCCGCCATCGCCATCGAGCCCACCGCGATGGCGAGTCGTTCCTGGGGCAGGTTGCCGGTCAGGTACCGGAACGCCTCGCCCGGTTCGCCGAGTACGTTGCGGACCGGCACCCGGACGTCGGTGAAGAACAGTTCGACTGTGTCCTGCGCGTGCAGGCCGAGCTTGCGCAGCTTGCGGCCCCGCTCGAGGCCGGGCATCCCGTTCTCCACGACGAGCAGGGTGAGCCCTTCACGGCGGTCGGGGCCGGACCCGGTACGCGCGACCACGATGATCAGCCCGGCATTGGCGCCACCGGTGATGAAGGTCTTGGCGCCGTTGAGCCGGTAGTGATCGCCCTCCAGGACCGCGGTGGTGCGCAACCCGGCGAGGTCGGATCCGCCGCCGGGTTCGGTCATCGCGATGGCGCCCATCAGCTCACCGCTGGCCATGCCGGGCAGCCAGCGGCGCTGCTGCTCGTGGGTGGCGTAGTGCAGGAAGTACGGGATGACGACGTTGTGGTGCAGGGTCGCCGGCCCGAGCAGGACGCTGCCGCGGGCGATCTCCTCCAGCACGATGGCGTTGTAGGTGAAGCTGCTCTCGCCGGCGCCGCCGAACTCTTCGGGGATCTGCGTGCCGAAGATGCCGGCCGCACCGAGCGTGCGGTACAGGGACGTCGGGATCGCCTGCTCCTCTTCCCAGGCCAGCGCGTAGGGCTCGACCTCCTTGTCGAGGAGGTCCCGGACCATGCGGGCGAAGGCGAGGTGACTGTCGTCGAGGATTGCGCGCTGCACGGGCAGGCCCCCATTCGCATGCTGAAGCAAGCTTTGGATGTGAGCCTGACCGTACTATGCATGCGTGAGCATGCGCAATGGTAGGTGTGGGACCGTCAGGAAGCTACGCCGACGTGGGCGCTCAGTCCGGTGATGGCGTGCGCGTTGGCGGCGGCGCGTACGCGGTCGACCCGGCCGGAGGCGATGGCGTCGATGATCTCGGTGTGCACCACGAGCCGCCGCCGCAGGTAGTCGCGCAGCCCCTCGGTGGGCACGACGTCGTCGACGTGGCTCTCCAGGGTGGAGAGCAGGCCTTCGTACACGGTCCGCAGCAGCGTGTTGCGGCACAGCCCGGCCAGTCGGCGGTGCAGCGACCAGTCGGCCTGGTAGAAGCGCTTCGCGTCGGAGAGCCGCGCGGCCATCTCGGCCAGGATTCGCTCACAGTCGGCGATGTCCTCGTCGGTGCGGTACTGGGCAGCCTCGATGAGGACCAGTGGCTCCAGCGCGTCGCGAACGTGAATGGCATCGGCGACGGTGACCGCCTGCGCGCCGAGCGACAGCAGGGATTCGCCGAACTGGAGGATGCCGCCGGGCTCGGTAGCCCCGGCTGGCTCCGGCGCCGGCGTGGTGAAGCCGCGGGGTGCGGCCAGCGACTCGGCCAGCGACTCCAGGGCCGTGAGCGCTCGCTGTTCGAAGTCGAGGCGATGCTGGGCCACGACGGCTCGGCCGGCCGGCGTTATCTCCAGGTTCGCCGCGCGGGCGTCGGCGGTCGACGTGACGCGCTTGAGCAGGCCGCTCTTCTCCAGGCGGGTGACCAGCCGCGACGTCCCGGACTGGCTCAGGCCGA
>NZ_JBEYER010000082.1:0-32314 GCF_040634005.1 Micromonospora sp. NPDC007271 | reverse complement strand
GGGCGCAGCTCGGGGCTGCTCAACTGGGCCGCCGCGCCGCACTGCACCTGCTCGGAGCGGGGCAGCGCAGTCGCAGTTCGGGAATAAGAGCACTACTCTTCACGCCTTACCACTGGGCCGGAAGACGGCGCTGAACGACGGCTGAAAAACGCGCCGCCCTGGCTTGTTGCCCGAAAATGCCCCGTGCGTCCAGAGCGTCGTGGAGAGAAATGACCAAGAAAATGCGAGCCTGGGCCGCTGCCCTGTTCGTCGCTCTGTTCGTCGCGGCGGTCCTGGGTCGAATCCCCGGTGCGAGCTCCCTCGAATCCTATTTTTCGCCGGTGCGGACCGAACGTGCCGGTGTGTCGGACCCGGATCTGGCGAACAGTGGGCCCACCGCCTCGGCGGCTGACCTGTTCAACGGGACGGCGACCCTGGCCCAGCCGGCCCGGTCCCCGTTTCCCGGGACCATCGGTGGGCACGCCGAGAGCACCTCGATCATCTGGAACGGCCAGTACCTCATGTACTACCGGACCTTCATCAGCCCGACCGGGGCCACCTGCTCCATCCCGCAGGGCGTGGCGCTGGCGACCTCGAGCGACAGCGGAGCCACCTGGACGCCGGTGAACGGGGGACGTCCGTTGCCCGCCCTGCAGACGGTCCAGCAGGGCCAGAGTTGCGCCTTCGACGACAGCGTCGACAGCACGTGGGTCTACTCTCCGGACGTCATCGCCGACGGGTCCCGCCTCGTGATGGTGTTCGAACAGCGTGACCACGACCCGAACTACGCCGGCCCGGGCCAGGGGCGGAGCCTGCACACCGTTCGTTATGTGACCAGCACCGACGGGCGCAACTGGTCGAACAGCACGCTTCTGCTCTCACCGGGCAAGGTCGGTGCCTGGGACGATGAAATCGGGACGCCCGACATCGAAAAGGACGGCAGCGGCTACCTCCTGACGTTCCACGGACATGACGCGACCGGGCGCCTGAACCAGACGCGCGGCCTGGTGCGGCTCGACGCGCTGAACGGTGAGTACACCGGCGTCCGCCAGAAGATCAACCTGTCGCCGACCCCGGACTGGGCGAACTACGGCATCGGTAAGACCAACATGACCCGCGGCTCCGACGGCTACTGGTACATCATCTTCGAGGCGTTCTCCGGGGCCAGCGGAGAGTGCGGTCGTACGGACACCAGGACGGTGGTCGGCATCGCGCGTAGCGCCGACGCCGTCACCTGGTCGCCGGCGCCGACGCCGTTGATCAACGGCCGCGACGGGCTCAGCTGCGGATACGACATGCCCTCCTGGCAGATCCTCGGCGACGTGCGAGGCATCGTCACGCCCAACGATCCGCCGGAGGGCGGCAGCCTGGTGCGCTGGGACATCGTCGGCACGGGCGCGCGTGGGTGAGCCGTAGGGCCCGCCCGGAGGCGCTGCCACCGCCTCCGGCCGAGCGCGCCCGGTCTACGCGGCGCTGCCGCCCGGGCCGCTCGTGGGGCCGGCGATCCGCAGCAGGTCGCCGAGCGCGTCGGCCAGGCGCAGCGGCCATCCGGCGACGAACTCGGCGGGGCCGTCCACTCGGAAGTCGGCGCGCAGCAGGTCCGGCGCATCGGCGTACCTGCGTACCCACGGGACGATCTCGGCCGGCTGCACCCGCCGGGCCACCCCCAACGCCTCGGCGGCGCGGGCGTTGCACTCCTCCTGTCCGGGAACCGCATCGACGATCAGGGTCGGCCGGCCGCTGAACGCCGCCTCGTTGAGGGTGAACCAGCCGGCCTTGCCGATGACCAGGTCGCAGGCCGCCAGCAGCACCTCGAAGTCGTCGGACGGCCCACGAACCAGCCACGGCCGTCGGGCGGCGATCTCCTGGAAGCGGGCCAGCAATGCCCGGTTGTCTCCCGCGTTGAGGATCAACTGCACGTCGAGGTCGCTGTCGGCCAACTGCCGGGCGGTGGCGAGCACCCCGTGCCCCAGCCCGGCGCCGCCCGCGGTGAGCAGCACGGTGAACCGCTGGGCGAGGCCGAGGGCGTGCCGGGACTCCGCCTGCTGCCGGCGCGGCTGCAGCGCGGGCAGGACCGGGGCGCCGACGACGGTGACGTCCGCGGCATGGCCGAGCGCGCGGACGGCGTGCTCCCGAGTTCCCGGATCGGTCAGCAGCAGCCGGTGGTACCGGCCGTGGAACCAGATCCGGTTGACCGGTCCGCTGTCCGTCACGAGCGACACCACCGGGATGTCCCGCGCGGCCAGCCGCCGCGCGCACAGGTAACCGACCACGGGATGGGTGGCGACCACGAGATCGGGTGCCATCCGGCGTAGCCAGCCCTGCGCCGACCTGCCCAGCGCGAGGTCCGACAACCCGCAGACGAGGCCCGGCCACCTGCTCGCGACGTGGTAGAGCGCCTGGTGCGGACGCCCGCGGAAGCGGTTGGTGGACCACCGGTAGGCGGTGCGCAGGGCCCGGTCGAGGGGTAGCGGCCGGAACAGGTGGACGGAAATGTCCTCGACCGCCACGTCGAGATCGGAGTTGCGCTGGCGGAGCAGACGGCCCACGGCCTCGGCCGCCCGCATGTGGCCGTCTCCGAACGGTGCGCCGACGACGAGTACCCGGCGTATCTCCCTGCTCGCCACCCTCGACTTCTCCCACCGCAGCGTGCCGCCCGCCGTCCCACCCATGGGCCACCGGCCCGCCTTCGGCCTGGTCGGCGTCCACGACCATGGGCGGACACCAGCCAACGCTCCGTATCCGTATCCCCGGATCGCCTGGCCGTATGCCTGTCTGCCGGCGCGACGGTGCGGCCGGGATCCCGAGCTCGGCGCCGCTGTTCGGCCGGCACCCGGTTCGCGCCCCTTGCCTGGCGGCGGGTGTAGTGGGGGCGCTGCTGGCAACAGAGGCGTCATGGGGGAGCCGGACGGGGTGCGACGACGCGGCACCGGCGGCCGGACGGACGGCCGGACAAGGGAATCCGGCGGGGGAGCGGGCGGGCCGGCGGCACCCGCCACGACGCGGCGGGTGCGGACGCGCCGCTGCCGGGCGCTGATGTCGCTGGCTGACTCCGAGCGGAGCACGCCGAGGGCCGCGATCCGCGCCGCCGTCGTGCTGCCGGGCCTGTTCGCGGTCGGCCAGTACCTGGTGGGCGACCAGTCCTTCGCCACGTTCACCGTCTTCGGCGGGTTCGCCCTGCTGATCATGAGTGACTTCGGTGGCACGCGCCCGGAACGGACGCGGTCCTACCTGCTAGCCACGGCGGCCGGGGCGGTCCTGGTGGCACTGGGCACGCTGGTGTCCCGTTCGGCGTTCGCCGTGCCGGCCGTGATGTTCCTGGTGGCGTTCGTCAGCACCTTCCTCGCCGCGGTGGTGGGCGGTCACGTCAGCACGGCACGGCTGGGCCTGCTCCTCTCGTTCGTCCTCGCCGTCACGCTGCCCCCCGCCGCGGGGCAGATCCCGATGCGGGTGGCCGGCTGGCTGGTCGCCGGCCTCGCCGCGACCTCCGCCAGCCTGCTGCTGCCCCGCGCCGGGCCGGTGGCGCTGGCCCGTGCCGCCGGCGCGGCCTGCCGCGCCACCGGGGACCTGATCGACGCCGTGGCGCGCAATCCGGACGATCCGGGTCTCAGCCGCTGGAGGGAGGCGGTGGCACAGGCGGTCGACGCGGCTCGCGACCGGTACGCCGGCACGGCGAGCCGGGCGATCGGCTCGCGGCGGCGGCTGCGCGCGTACGCCGAACTCATCGGCGATCTCCAGCTGATCGTGGGCGTCGCCGGTCATCCGCTGTACCGGCCGGAACACCTCGCCCGGCGGGGCACCGGCACCGAGGGGGAGCTGGTGGCGGCGGTGTCGGGTGTCCTGCGATCCAGCGCCGCCGCCCTCGAGGGCGCCGCGGAAGGGCCGGACGTCGGCGCGGTCGACCGACGGCAGCAGGCGCACCGGCGCGCGCTGGAGCAGTGGGTGCGGCGGACACTGGGCCGCCCGGCGCCCGAGGAACAGATCCTCGACGCCCTGAACGTCGACCATACGCTGCGCGTACTGGCGTACCTGTCGACAGCGGTGGCCGCCAACGCCTCGGTGGCGGCCGGCCGGGACACCGCTGTCCGAAACCGGGGGGCGACCCGGGACGTCCTGAGCGACCACCCGGCCCGCCACCGGCGCCTGCGCTGGCTGGCGTCCTCCGCGGCGCCGGGCTCGACCGCGCTGCGGGACAGCCTGCGGACCGGGTGCGGCCTGGCGCTGTCCGTGTGGCTCGCCGGGCGGCTGGGCCTGCCGCACGCGTTCTGGGTGGTGCTCGGCACGTTGCAGGTGCTGCGGACCAACGCCCTGGGAACCGCCCGCTCGGTGGCTCGGGCCGTCGCCGGCAACGTGGTGGGCGTCGCCGCCGGTTCGGCCCTGGTCATCGCGGCCGCCGGCCGACCGGTGTGGCTCTGGGCGGCGCTCCCGGCCGCGGTGCTCCTCTCCGCGTACACGTCCGGCTCCCAGCGGTTCCTGCTCAGCCAGGCCGCGTTCACGGTCGATTTGATGATCATCTTCAACCTGCTCGCACCGGTGGGCTGGCGCCTGGGCCTGATCCGGCTGGCGGACGTCGGCGTCGGCGTGTTCCTCAGCGTCGCGCTCAGCCTGCTGATGTGGCCGCACGGAACGCGCCGGCAGTTCATCCGGAGCGCCGCCGCGTACCACCGGGCCGCGGCTGGGCGTCTCCGGCACGCCTTCGACCGGATGCTGGCCGTCAGCGGCGCCGAGCGGCTGCCCGCTCCGGCGCCGCTGACGGGCGCACGCACCCGGGCGGAGCTGGCGCTCGGCGCCTACCTGGCCGAGCGGCCGGCCGGACCGCTCGACTCCTCGGCCGCCGTGGACGTGCTGGCCGGCGCCAACTACCTGGCCATGGCGGCCAACCTGATGGAGCGGGCGGCCACCGAGTTCGGCCACCGGGCCGACGGGTGCCGGGACGTGGCCGAGCCCGTCCGATCGGCGCAGCAGGCCCTGCTCGCCGGGCTGGCCCGGATGGCCGACCGGTTGACCGGCACGGGGCACCCGTCGTGCTGGCCCGCCCTGCCGGATCTGGACGGGCCGGTGCGTACCTGCCTGCACCGCTGGCGTGGCGACGAGACGGTTGCCGGGTCCGCCACGGCGCTGGTGGTCGCGGCCGGGTGGATCCGCAGCATCGACCAGGTGGGCGAGGACCTGGCCGGGCCCGTCGACCGGGCGGCCACGGTGGCGAGCCGGCCCTGGTGGCGCTGACCGGCACCGGGGGACGGCACGCTCGCCGTCCGACACGCCCGGTCGCGACATGTTCATCCATCCGTCACCGGCTCGTCGCTGGCTCGGTCTCCGGTGCGGGGACAGTGGCCGTCCGACGCCCGGCCTCCGGACACCGGCGTCGCCACATCGTTCCGTACGCACGCCGAAGGCAGGCCGCCGTGTCCGAGCCCATCACCGATCCCGTCACCGACCCCGTTGCCGGCCAACTGGCCGAGATCGTCGCCGACGTCCTTCCCGCCGACGTGCCCGAGGCCGTCATCGGCGAGGTCATCGCCGAACTGCTGCCCGCCGAGGGCCCGCAGGTGCTCGTCGACGATCGGGTGGAGGCCGTCGCCGCCATCACCGAGTTGGTGGAGGCCGCGACCCGGCAGGTGTTCGCCCCCGACCCGCTGGCCGATCCGGTTGTGGCCCTCACCACGCCCGGGCCGGCGCCGGCCGATCCGGTCGCGGCGGCCAGCGCCCGTGCCGGCGTCGACATCCGCCCGGTCGAGACGCACGTCGACGTCGCCGCCGCCGTCAGCGTCCTCGACGGGGTCTTCGCCCCGGGCGCGGGACACCACTTCTATCCGCCGAGTCTGCTGCGCAACCTCCTCGCCGCCGGCGCACCGGTGCTGCTGGCCTGGGAGGGCGAGGCGCCCGTCGGCGTGGTGCTCGCGTTGCCGGGGTGGACCGCCAACGGCCAACCGCTGGTGCAGTCCGGCCCGATGGCGGTGCTGCCCACCGCCCGCGGCCGCGGCGTGTCGGTCGCGCTGAAGCTCGCCCAGCGAGCCTGGGCGATCGACCGGGGGGTCACCGAGATCCGCTGGACGTTCGACGCGATGGCCGCGGTCAACGCCAACCTCAACCTGCGCCGGCTCGGCGCGACCGTGGAGGCGTTCCTGCCCGGCTACGAGGGGCTCCGCGACGTCGACAGCTGCACCCCACTGCCCTACGACCGGTTGCTCGTCGCCTGGCACCTCACCGGCAGGCCCGTCATGCCCGCCGACGGCGATGCCGCGCCGGTGTGGGCGGTCGCCGCCGCCCCGGACGGGCTGCCGGTGCTCGACCCGGCCTGGACCGTCGCTCCGGCCGCGCTGGTCGCGGTGCCGGCCGACATCTGCGCGCTGCGCCGCGACGACCCGGCCGCAGCAAGCGCCTGGCAGCACGCCGTCGGCGGTGTGCTGCAGGAGGCGCTTGCGGCCGGCTGGCATACCGGCTGGGATCCCCGCGGGGCCTACCGGCTCACCGCGCCCACCCGCTGAGCGCGAGGGCAGTTGGCCTTGGGAGACCGGCGGGAGCGGGGAGCGCACACCCCCGGCCGCGCCGCCCACCACCGCGGCCAAGGCGATGCGGCCCGCGGTGCTGCGGCCCGGCGTGGTTGAGTGGTGCGGTGCCGAGTCCGTCACATCTGCCGCCGAGCCTGCGATCCGGTCGGATGCCCAGGATGGGAGTCTGATGTTCGCTCCGCTGCGGCTCGCCGCGTTCCGGTACCTGGCGGTCGGCCGCCTGGTGAACATGCTGGGCAACGGCGTCGCGCCCATCGCGCTGGCCTTCGCCGTGCTCGATCTGACCGGCTCGGTGCGCGACCTGGGTCTGGTGGTGGGTGCACGGTCGCTGATGAACGTGCTGTTCGTGCTCTTCGGCGGGGTGGTGGCCGACCGCCTTCCCCGTCGGGTGGTGCTGGTCGGCTCCAATCTGCTCGGTGCGGTCACCCAGGCGGCGGTGGCCGCTCTGGTGCTCACCGGTACGGCGACGATCCCGCTGCTGCTGATGCTCGGCGCAGCCAACGGCGTCGTCAGCGCGCTGGCCCAGCCGGCCTCGGCCGCCGCGACGCCGCAGACCGTGCCGCCGGACCTGATCCAGCCGGCGAACGCGATCATCCGGCTCGGCATGAACGCGGGCATGATCGGGGGCGCCGCGCTCGGTGGCCTCCTGGTTGCCGCCGTCGGGCCCGGCTGGGGCCTCGCCGTCGACGCGCTCGCCTTCACCGTCGCGGCCGCCGCCTTCACCGGAGTCCGGGTCGCCGCCCCGCGGGCACGGAGCAGCGGTACGAGCATCGCCGCCGACCTCCGTGAGGGATGGACCGAGTTCACCGCGCGGACCTGGGTCTGGGCCGTGGTGCTCGGCTTCATGATCCTCAATGCGGCCCTCGCCGGTGGCGTGAACGTGCTGGGCCCGGCCGTCGCCGACGCGACGATCGGCCGCAGCGCGTGGGGCGTGGTGCTGGCCGCGGAGACCGCCGGAATGGTCGTCGGCGGGCTGATCGCCCTGCGGATCCGGGTACGCCGGCTGTTGCTGCTCGGGGTGGCCTGCATGTTCGCCGAGTCGTTCCTGCTGTTGGGGCTGGCCCTGGCGCCGACCGTCGCCGTGCTGCTGGCCGCGGGGGTGGCCGTCGGCATCGCCGTCGAACAGTTCGCGGTGGCCTGGGACACGTCGATCGCCCAGCACATCCCGGCCGATCGGCTGGCCCGCGTCTACGCGTACGACATGTTGGGATCCTTCGTCGCCATTCCGCTCGGCCAGGTGGCGGTCGGACCGGTCGCCGCGGTGCTCGGCCCCCGCGACACGCTGCTGATCCTCGCGGCGCTGGTGGTGTTCTCCGTGCTCGGCATGTTGACCAGCCGGGACGTTCGCCGGCTGCAGGCGGTGGCCCCCACCCGAGCCGCCGACGCTCCACCGGCCGAGCCTGTTCCCGATGGATCGGGGGACGGCCCCGCCACGGCACCCGCCGAACCGGCCGTCCCCACCTGATCAGGGTCGCAGGTCGGTCCTCGCCTGCCCGGTGGCCGGGTCGTACGGGAAGGACAGGTGTTGGTGGATCATCAGCCACGCGCCGTCGCGCCGTTCGAAGACCCGGGTGCCACGCGACCAGCTGTCGACGGTCCGGCCGTCGGGCGGCGTGACCCGGACCAGGTTGAGGCCCCAGGCGACGGCCAGATCGCCGTTGACCATGATCGTCAGTTCGGGGACGTGCCAGGTGACGCTGCCGTCGCCGGCAGCGTCGAGGCCGGCCTTGCAGACCTCGCGTACCGCCTGGACGCCCACGTACTGCAGGGGCTGGTCGTGCTCGTAGGAGATGACATCGTCGGCGATGCCGGCCATCAGTCCGTCGAGGTCCTTCGCGGCGGTGCCGTCGAACCACCGCTGGTGCAGCCGGCGCAGGTCCCGCTCTGCGGCGTCGTCGCTCCGGTCGGCATCGGCGTCGGCGACGGTTGAGTCGGTGAGCGGGAAGGAGTGGTGCTCGTGGGTGACGAACCACCGCCCGTCCTGCTTGCGCAGGCCCAGCGTCAGCCGGAGCCGGGTGTCGGGATCGCGGGCGAACTCGTCCGGGGTGCCGCAGCGCAGCAGCGCGTACGCGAAGGCGACGTCGCGGCCGGCGGTGATGTCCAGCGACTCGATCTCGAACGAGGCGCCCTGGGCCTGCCACCGGAAGAACGGCGGCCAGGTTTCCCGGTAGGCGTCGAGGCCGCGGACGCCCTGCTGCGGCGGCGGCACGTCGAACATCACGATGTCCTCGGCGTGGTCGGCCAGGACGCCGTCGAGGTCGCCACGGTGGACCGCGTCGGCCCAGCGCTCGATCAGGGTGCGGATCAGTTCCTCGTCGGTAGGCATGCTCGGTAAGGCCCTTCGGTTGGGGTGTCCGTCAGGACTACAACCCGCGCCGGGCCGGAAACTCATCGCGCCCGGTCATGGCTCTTCGGCGAGTTGGGCGGGCAGGCCGAAGTCGGGGAAGTGGGCGTCCAGGAACGAGACCACCTCGGCGACCCGGTCGCCGCGCAGCGTGAGCAGGTCCAGACCGGCCGGGACGTACGCGAGCCGCTCGCCGTCCCACCGGTACGTGCCGAACGCGAGCTGCCCGTTGGCCCGCACCGGCAGGAAGCGCCAGCGATGCTGGAGCACCGCCTCGACCAGGAATTCGCGGACGGCGTCCCGGCCCGCGTACCAGGCCGTCAGCGGTGGCATCGAGTACCGGGCGTCCTCGGTCAGCATCGCCACGATGACGTCGACGTCACCGACCTCCCACGCGGCCAGGTACCGCTTGGCCACCTCCCGCTGCGCCGCGTCGCCCAGCGCGTCGAGGGTCCGCAGTTGGCTGTTCTCCGGCCGCAGGTCGGCGACGACCGTGCGGGCTCGCTGCAGAGCGCTGTTGACCGCGGCGACCGTGGTGTCCATGAGTTCGGCGACCTCGCCGGCGGCGTATCCGAGCACGTCGCGCAGCAGCAGAACGGCTCGCTGTCGAGGCGACAGGTGCTGCAGGGCGGCGACGAAGGCCAATTCCACGCTCTCCCGCGCGACCACGCGGTCCTCCGGGCTCAGCCGTGCGGTCCAGCCCATCAGCTGATCCGGGTACGGTTCCAGCCACGCCCGCTCGGCCAGCGGCGCGCCTTCCGAACTCAGATCCGTGGGCAACTCCCGCCGCCCCCGGCGCTCGATGAGCGTCAGTGACCGGTTCGTTGCGATCTTGTACAGCCACGGCCGGATCGACCCGTGGTCCTCGAACCGTTCCAGGCTGCGCCACGCCCGATCCAGCGCCTCCTGGACGGCGTCCTCCGCGTCATGGACCGACCCGAGCATCCGGTAGCAGTGCGCCCGCAACTCGTCGCGCAACGGCCTGACGAGACGGCCGAAGGCATCACCGTCACCGGCACGCGCCGCGGTGAGCAACTCCGTCGCCGACGGCTCACCGCCCGGCTCAGCCCGCACTCGCGATCTCCGTCCTGACTCGGCCGGTGCCACCCACGCCGATCCTGATGTCCGCCCATTGGTACGCCCGGTGCCGGCCGGGCGCAAGCGCCGCCCGGCTCAACGGTGCTGTCGGACACGGTCCCAGACGCTCGGCGGCTCCAGCCCCACGCCGCTGCGTAGCGGGCTGGCAGCCGGGGTGCCTGCGCCGGCGACCGCCGTGACCCGGCCGTGTTCGGTCTCGGCCGGCAGCCGTGCCGGTACGGCCGGGATGTCGACGTCCAGCCGTACCCGCATGCCGGGCCAGCCCACCACGGTCAGGTCCTGCGCGGCGTGCAGTGTCGTGCCGGTGCCGAGCGGTCCCCGCACGGTGGCGACCTGATCACCGGCCCGGACGATGGAGTGTGTCCCGATCGCGGTGGCGGCGGTGCGGACCAGCGGTCGGGTCGCCCGGAACACCCGGTCCAGTTGCACGGGGGTGTTGGCGCCGGGCTGCCCCAGGACGGCGCCCACGATGGTGAACTGCCGGCCCGCCACCTTGACGACGGCGGCGAAGACCAGACAGCCACCGGCCTCGTCGGTGGATCCGGTCTTGATCCCCACGACGCCGTCCTTGCCGACCAGGGAGTTGTAGTTGTGCACCGTACCGGCCACCGGCAGGGTGGCCTTCTTCTGCGCCACGATCTCCGCGAACGCCGGCAGTTCCATCGCCTTGCGAGCCAGGGTCACCTGGTCGACGGCCGTGCTGACGGTGCCGGGATCGTACCCGGACGGATCGGTGTAGTGGGTGTTCCGCATACCGAGAGCGGCGGCGGTCTCGTTCATCTTGGCGACGAATGCCTCGATGCTGCCGGCGTCCCAGGCGGCGAGGATCCGCGCCATGTTGTTCGCCGAGGGGAGCAGCAGCGCCTGCAGCGCCTGTCGTTCGGTGAAGACGGCGCCCGCGACGACCGGCACGAGGGACTCGCCACGCGCCTGCTCCGCCGGGTACGCGGCGGCCCGCTCCGCGCTGACGGTGAGCTTCGGGCCCTGCTCACCCCGGTCGAGAGGATGCTCGGTCAGGATGACGTATGCGGTCATCACCTTGGTCACGCTCGCGATCGGTACCGGCTTGCGTCCGCCCGACGTGCCGAGCGAGCCGACCCCCTCGACCGACAGGGCGGCCTGCCCGGTCCTCGGCCACGGTACCGCCGGTGCCGTACCGGGGATGACCGCCGACGCGGGCAGGGTCCGGGTGACCGTCGGCGCGGGCAGCGGGTGGCGCAGCGGTGCGACCGCGACCAGCGCGGCGGCGGCTAGGAGCAGGACCACCAGGCCACCGATCAGCAACCAGAGATGGCGGGCCCGACCCCGGCTCGGGGGTCGCGGCGGGACCGGATTGATCACCTGGGTCGTCGCAGAGTCGAGCATTTCGGCTATTTCTCCCCCGGGTGGCAGGCCGGTCTGTTCTCCGGCGCCGCCGGCGCGCTGATGTCGGTGTCGCTGCGCTCGGCGCATCGCCACGATCGCAGGCCGATGCCGGCACGGTAGTCACGGTCCTGCCGGTGCGGCAAGCGGCCGCATCCGTCCCACAGCTGTCGCCTGACGGCTCGTCGCGTTCCCATCGTCGATTACACGCGCGATCCCCCGTCGGTGGTTGCCGCGCTCTTTCCGCCGGGGAATGCGCGGGCCGGGAACCCTGGCGGCCGAGCCGCGCTGCCGGCGCCGTCGGGTGCGGGTTCGCGGCCTGCGGATCGATCGCACGGCTTACGCATTCGAATCGCACGGCTTCTTCACACCCCACCGGTTAGCTCCCGATCATGGATCACGCCGATGGAGATCGCCGGGTGTTCGACTACGACGGCCGGACGGGGTACGAGCCGATCAGCGACATCGACCGCAAGGAGTTTCACGAGCAGGGTTTCCTGCTGCTGCGTCGCGTGCTGACCGAGGAACACCGGACGGCGCTGGAGGGGGCGGTGGACCGGGTCCACGCGCGCGCGACCGCCGCCGGCAGCACCGGCGCGGACGGTTCGCTGCACCTGCTGGGGTTCCTGGAGCGCGACCATCTCTTCGGCGAGCTGCTCACCCACCCCGTCGCGTTTCCCTACGTGTGGGGGCTGCTCGGCTGGAACATCTACACCCATCACAACCATTTGGACGTGACCCCGCCGGCGCGGGAGCCGGAGCGCCCGTACTGGGGGTGGCACCAGGACGGCTACCGGCAGAACTCCGATCCGGAGCCGCTGGACCGGGCGCTGCCTCGGCCGATGTTCTCGCTCAAGGTGGCCTATGTGCTGTCCGACCTCAGCGAGACCGGTCGCGGCGCCACGAAGATCATCCCTGGTAGTCACCTGCGGAACAGTCTGCCCCGGCCCGACGACGTGTCGGTGCACCATCCGGACCCCGAGGGCACCGTCGAGATCACCGCCGAGCCCGGCGACGCCTTCGTCTTCGACCGCCGGCTCTGGCACTCCCGATCGACCAACCGTTCTGCCGTCACCCGCAAGATGCTCTTCGTCGGCTACACGTACCGCTGGATCCGGCCGCTCGACGACCTGCGTCTCGACCGGGAGGGGCCGTGGTGGGCGGCCCGCTCGCCGGTGCAACGCCAGTTGCTGGGCGACGGCCGGCACACGGCCAACTACTGGGGCATCAACTGGGACGGTCACGTGGACGACGACATCCCCCTGCGCCGCGAACTCAAGCAACGCGGTCTGCTCGACCGCGAGATTCCCTGGCTTCGCTGACGCCGTCAGCAGGATTACCCTCTGCCGACGAGGACCGCGTACCGGGCCTCGCTGAGTACGGACAGCGGCGTCACCCTCGATGTCGAGGTGGTCGGCTCCGGGGCGGGCCGGCCACCTGCGGGGCCCAGTAGGACGGAGCGACATGGGCGGACGGATTCTGGTCGCCGAGGACGACGGCAAGCAGGCCAACCTGATTCGCCTCTACCTGGAGCGGGAGGGGCACACCGTGCTGGTGGTCGGCGACGGGCGGAGTGCCCTCGACCAGGCCCGGGCCCGCCGTCCGGATCTGGTGATCCTCGACGTGATGATGCCGGGTGTCGCCGGGCTCGACGTGTGCCGGATCCTGCGTGCCGAGTCGGACGTGGCCATCCTGCTGCTGACCGCCCGCACCACGGAGGACGACGTCCTGCTCGGCCTCGACGTCGGTGCCGACGACTACATCACCAAGCCGTACAGCCCGCGCGAGCTCACCGCCCGGGTGCGGGCCCTCCTGCGGCGGGCCGGCGTCGTCAACGCCGGAGGCCAGGCGGTGCTGCGGGTGGGGGACCTGGAGGTCGATCCGGGCAGATTCGAGGTACGGGTGGCCGGCCGGCCGGTCACGCTGACCGCCAAGGAGTTCGGCATTCTCGAGGTGCTCGCCGCGGAGCCGGGGCGGGTGTTCACCCGGGCCCAGATCATCGATCGGGCGTTCGGCTTCGACCACTTCGTGCTGGAGCGCACGGTCGACGCCCACGTCATGAACCTTCGCCGCAAGATCGAGGCCGATCCCGCGGCGCCCCGCTTCGTGCAGACCGTCTTCGGTCGCGGCTACCGGCTCGCCGCCGCGGTGCCGGTCCCGACCGACGCCGGCGGCCCGGCGGTTCGCCGGCCGTGAGTTTCCGGTTGCGACTGCTGCTGGTGCTCGTCCTCGTCGCGGTGACCGCCACCGTGGCGACCGCCTGGCTGACCCTGCGCCAGGCGTCCCAGCAGGTCCTGGACTCGGCGGCGGCGGATCAGACGCAGGTCGACCTGGTCACCGACCAGTTGACCCGGTACGGCCAGGAGCACGGCACGTGGGCCGGGGTGGTCGATCTGGTACGGGACCTGCGCACCCGGACCGGCCAGCGGATCCACGTGGTGACCGAGTCCGGGGTGGTGCTGGTCGACACCGACACCGAGGAAGGCCGCCCGGTCCGCCCGCTCGGCAGCAGCAGCGCGATCGCCGATCCCCGGCCGACGCTGCCATCCACCGCCGTCGGATCCGACGCCGAGAAGGTCACCAGGGCGATCGCCGGCTACCGCCGCGCCGCCCGGTACGCGGCCTGCCTGACCGCCAGGGGAGTCTCGCTGGACCGGTCGTCCGGCTACCTCGGCCTGCCGCAGTTCGTCCCCGCCGCGCAGGGGCTACCGGACCACAACGAAGACCTGGCGGAGTGCAAGAACGCCGCCACCCTCGCATCCGCCGCGGACGGGGCGGAAGCGAGCCGGCAGGTGCGGGCCTGCCTCGCGGACACGGCCGGCGAGGTCAGGATCAGAGACCCCCTCGCGCCGATCACCGACGTTGGTCCACCTCTCCCGCCGGCGAGCAAGGAGGAGCAGCAACGCTGCCTGGCGAGCGCGTTCATGGAGGGCGTCCGTGACGTGACGCCGGTACCGGTCCGGGTCTACTTCGGCGCCCGCGGCGAGGTGGCCCGCCCGCTGGCGACCGGTCCGCTGCTCGCCGCCGCCGGTGGCGTGGCGCTCGTGGTCATCCTGGGCACCGCCCTGTTGAGTCATCGGGTGCTGCGTCCCATCCGGACCGTGACCACCGTGGCCCGGCACCTCGGGCGAGGCGAGCTGAGCAGCCGGGTTCCGGTGCACGGCAACGACGAGTTGGCCACCCTCGGCCGCTCGTTCAACCGGATGGCCGACTCACTGCAACGCGGCGAGGAACGACAACGGCGGCTCGTCGCCGACGTGGCCCACGAACTCCGTACCCCCCTGGCCAACCTGCGCGGCTACCTCGAAGCACTCGCCGACGGCGTGATCGCCCCCGATCCCGAACTGTTCGCCTCGCTGCACGAGGAGGCCGTGCTCCAGCAGCGGATCGTCGAGGATCTGCAGGACCTGGCGCTCGCCGAGGCGGGGACACTGGCCTACCACCGGGTGGCGGTCGACGTGGCCGAACTGCTGGAGACCTGTCGGACGGCGCACCGCGCGCGGGCCGAGGCCGCCGGGGTGAAGTTGACCGTCCACGTCGACCCGGCGGCCCGGCCGGACGTCCCGCCCGGGACTGCCGGGCCGCCGCTGGTGAGCGGCGACCCGGACCGGCTGCGGCAGGTGCTCGGCAATCTGATCACGAACGCGGTGCGGGCGACAGCGCCCGGCGGCAGCATCTCGCTGCAGGCCACCCGGACCGACACCGCCGCCCTGATCCGGGTCACCGACACCGGCACCGGGATCGAACCCTGGGCGCTGCCGCACATCTTCGACCGGTTCTGGCGGGCGGACCCGGCCCGCGGCCGGCACACCGGCGGGGGTGGGCTCGGCCTCGCGATCGCCCGGCAGATCGTCACCGATCACGGCGGCACGATCACGGCCGCCAGCCAGGTCGGCGTCGGCACCGCCTTCACCATCACCCTGCCCGTCCTCGAATGACCGGGCATCCGGGCGTCGGCGGGGCGGGAGGCAGAACCGGGCCGGCAGGGCGACGAGCCCCGGTGCGGGCGACGGTGGCCGTCGGTGATCATCCGGGCGGGCTGGTAGCGAAACGGCGTGAAGCGGTCGATACCGGACGAGCCGGAGTCCCGACCGCCCGCGTGAGCGATCTCCAGGCGGGTACACCCCAGGACCAGCGCGTCGTCCAGCGACGCGGGGTCACGACCCGGCGCGGGGGCGGCCCCGCACGCTCCAGCGGCGGCCGGCGGACGCCGAGGCCGCCCCGCCCACCTCCGCCCCGAGGAGACCCTCATGCCCGCGAAGCGCCGCACGTCACTGGGGGTCGGACTGCGTCGCCGCCTGGTGCGCTCCGACCATTCCGGCAGCACCGCGCCCGCGCAGGGCACTCCCGTCACCGCCCCCGACCCGCCGGCCAGCCGGCTCGTCGACAGCGCCGTCTACACCCACGGCCACCGGTACGCCTCCCCCCGCAGCCTGGCGGAGACCTACCAGTGCCTGCACGAGCAGGACAACGCGATGGCCTGGATCGGCCTCTACCGGCCCGACGCCGCCCAGATCGCCTCGCTGGCCCAGGAGTTCAAGCTGCACGACCTGGCCGTCGAGGACGCCATCACCGCGCACCAGCGGCCCAAACTGGAACGCTACGGCGAGACGCTCTTCGTCGTGCTACGCGCCGCCCGCTACGTCGACTCGATCGAGGAGGTCGAGTTCAGCGAGTTGCACCTGTTCATCGGCCACGGGTTCGTCATCACCGTCCGACACGGCGAGGCGCCTGATCTCGCCGCCGTGCGGCGGCGCATGGAAGCCGACCCGCAGATGCTCGCCCGCGGCCCCGAGGCCGTCCTGTACGCGATCCTCGACCAGGTCGTCGACGGCTACGCCCCGGTCGTCGCCGGGCTGGAGAACGACATCGACGAGATCGAGACCGAGGTCTTCGGCGGCGACCCGAAGGTCAGCCGCCGAAGCTACGAACTCATCCGTGAGGTCATCGAGTTCCAGCGCGCCGCCCGCCCCCTGCTCGGCGTGCTCACCGCCCTGAGCGCCGGCTTCGCCAAGTACGGCACCGAGGAGGAACTGCAGCGCTACCTACGTGACGTGGCGGACCACCTCACCCAGGTCGTGGAGCGCGTCGACGGGTTTCGCCACCTGCTGCAGAACATCCTCACCGTCAACGCCACCCTCGTCTCGCAACAGCAGAACGAGGAGATGCGCAGCCTCACCGCCGCCAGCTACGAACAGAACGAGGAGATCAAGAAGATCTCCTCGTGGGCCGCCATCCTGTTCGCCCCCACCCTCATCGGCACCGTGTACGGCATGAACTTCGAGCACATGCCGGAGCTGAAATGGCATTACGGCTACCTTTTCGCCATCGTCCTGATGGCGCTGGTCTGCACCGGTCTCTACCTGATCTTCAAACGCCGCAACTGGCTCTGAGCCATCCGAAACTCGTGGACCCGTGGCTGGCGCACGGGTCGCCGCCGTGCCAGCCGTTCGCCCGATTGCGTCCGGTGGCCTCGGTCCGCATTCTCAGGGCAGTTGGTGGTGGCGGTTCATCGGGGAGTCTGAGATGGGCAGTGGCGTCATTCTGGGCATCGCCGGCGGACTGTTCTGCCTCCTCGTGGTGGTGCTGGTCGGCTGGGCGCTGGCCGCGTACAACCGCCTCGTCCGCCAGCGCAACCAGGTGCAGGCATCCTGGGCACAGATCGACGTCCAGCTCAAGCGACGGCATGACCTGATTCCCAACCTGGTGGAGACGGTCAAGGGCTACGCGGCACACGAGCGCGGCACGCTGGAGGCGGTGGTCGCCGCCCGTACCGGCGCGATCGAGGCCGCCGGGACGCCCGCGGTCGCCGACCGTGCGGCCGCCGAGAACGTCCTCACCCAGGCGCTCGGCCGGCTCTTCGCGCTCGCCGAGGCGTATCCCGACCTGAAGGCCAACCAGAACTTCGCAGCGCTGCAGGGCGAGTTGGCGAACACCGAGGACAAGATCGCCTACGCCCGGCAGTTCTACAACAGCGCCGTCCAGACGTTCAACACCAGCGTGCAGTCCATTCCCACCAACATCATCGCGGGCATCGGCGGATTCCGGGCGATGGACTTCTTCGCGGCCCCGGACGGCGAGCGCGCCCCCGTCCAGGTGCGCTTCTGACGGGCGGGCGCGGCGATGGACCGGCGGCTGCTCCTCGACCTGGCGGTGGGCGCGGCCGCGATCGCCGGCTGGTTCCTCCTGTACGGCATGGTGCGACTGGCCACCCGGCCGGCCAGCCCGGCGCCCGCACCGGCCACCCCGGAACTCGGGGCCGAGCCGCCCGCGGTGGTCAGCCTGCTGGTCAACCGCTGGTCGGTCACCGAGGACGCGGCCGAGTCGACGCTGCTCGACCTGGCCGCCCGCGGCTTCATCGAGCTGCGTCAGCCGGGCAACGATCCGATGCAGACCACCCTGCATCTGCCCCCGGCGCCGCCCGACGACGGCGGGCTGCGGCCGTACGAGCGCCGGGTGCTCGACCGGGTACGCGGGCTCGCGGTGCACGCGGTGGTACCGCTGACCGCGCTGACCTTTCGCGACCAGGCGCAGGCCAGGGCGTGGAACAAGCGGTTGCGCGCGCAGGTCGTCGCGGATGCCCGACGGGCCGGGCTGTCCCGGCGGCGCTTCGGTCCGGCGGTGACCACCCTCCTGGTCGCCGCCGCGATGGTCGCCGGCGTGGGCGTCGGCCTCGCCGTCCTGCACTACGGCATCTGGCACCAGGAGGAAGACAACGTCGGCTTCGCCGCCGGCATCGTCACGTCCGCCGCGCTCAGCGCGCTCGCCGGGGCGTCGCCCGGCGAGCGCGACACGGCGCTCGGCCGCCAGGTGGCGTCCCGGTGGCTCGGTGTCCGGGCCTGGCTGCGCGGGCACGAGCAGTTCGACGAGCTGCCGCCGGCCGCGGTGGCGGTCTGGGACCGGTACCTGGGCTACGGCGCGGCCGTCGGCGCCACCCGGCTGTCCAGTGCCGTCCTCGACCTCGGCCTGGGCGACCGGACGCGGGTCTGGTCCTCGTTCGGCGGCACGTGGCACCGGGTGCGGGTACGGTACCCGCGCTTCCTTCCGCGCTACGGGCGAACCCTGCCGGGGCTGCTGCTGCGCGCGGTGATCAGCATCGCGGTCGGCGCGTTCCTGCTGAAGGTGGTCGGCGGCGCCGTCGATCTCGCACCGTCCACGACCGATCAGGTGGAGCGGGTGCTCGCCGTCGCGGTCGACGGCATCGCCGCCCTGGCGCTGCTGCTGCTGATCTCCGGCGGCTACACGCTGGTGCGGGGCCTCGCCGACCTCGCGGCCGAGCGCACCATCACCGGCGAGGTGCTGTGGCTTGAGGTCTGGCGCTCGACCGCCCGGCGCGACAACCAGCCGTCCCAGCCCATACTGCATCACCTCGCCGTGGACGACGGCACCGGTGACCGCACCACCGCCTGGGTGCTGCCCAGCCAGTGGGCGACCGACTGCCGTGACGGCGACACCGTGACGGTCCGGGTGCGGCCCTGGACCCGGCGGGTGATCAGCCTGTCGGTGGTCGGCCAGGGCCGGTCGCGACGGTTGACGGAATCGCCCGTGGTCGACGACACCGACGACCTGCCGGCGTCGGGACGCGGCGGAACGACCGAGCCTGCGGGGCCCGCCGCGCGCCCGGTGGGGCTCTTCACGCCAGAGGAAGTGGGGCAGGCACTGGGCCTGCCGGTCCGGGCCGCCGAGGGGCTTGAGCTGCCCGGCCCCCTGAGCGGTGCCCAGTTCCGGTCGGCCGCCGACGGCCAGCCCGTCCTGATGATCCAGGCGGTGGACGGGGCGCCGGGCCGGTGGATCTGGCGGCTCAACGCCCGGGGGCAGGAGCTGCCCGGCATCGGCGACGGGGCGTTCGTGTCCGCGTCCGGCGAGCAGGCCGTGCTGCGGGTCGGCGACAGCACGGTGGCGGTGACGCTCGTCGGCGCCGCCCGCGGTCGGGCCGCCCACCTGCCGTGGCTGCTGGCCCAGGCTGCCGCGCGGGTGTCGGCCGGGCACGACGGGGCGAGCGCCTGACCAGAGCCGAGGCCGGCTCGACCGGGCCGGACCCGGGCCTTCGGGCGAATCGGAGGTAGCACTGATCCGTGCTCGGGGGAGAGCGACCTACGCTTGTGGAAATCCGTCATGGCTTCCCGGGCTCAAGGAGAAATGATGCGGCAGGCTGCTCGCGGGTCGGGGCCGGGCCACCGCGACGGCACGGAGTACGTTCGACAATTGCCGGCGGCGGGGTCGCCGGCCGCGCCATCGCTGCGGAATGACGCCGACTTCGTGCTTGAATTCAAGCAGGGAAACATCTGGGACAGGCAATCGCCCGAGGTCCGAATGCTGGTGAACGCCGCATTCACCTTTGGACCGGATGACGAGGACCAGTGACAGGTAGCGTGCGTTGCGGAACCTCCTGCCGTGACCATCGGCACGGGTGGTCCTGACATGCTCGGGGTTCTCGGTCCGCTCGAGGCGGCCGTGCGGGACGGGCGGTACGACGACGCCCTGCGCCATCTCGCGGCCGTGCCGGCGGACGTGCCGTTGCCGGCGGCGCTGGCCTGGCGTCTCGGCGTACTGCTGCATCAGCAGGGGCGGTTCGACGCGGCCGAAGCCTGCTACCAACGCGCGGTTCTCGACGCCGCGGACCAGCATCAGCCGTCGGTGCTGGCGGACCAGGCCCAGGTCCTCGCCGGCCGGGCGGCGACCCGCTGGGCGACGGGCGACCAGGCGCAGGCCCGGGAGCTCGCCGAGGGGGCGGTCCGCGTCGCGGAGCGGAGCGGGGACGATTCCGCGGTGGCGGCGGCGTACGTGGCGCAGGCGCTGGTCGCGTTCAGCGACGGCGACCGGGCCGACAACGAGCACGCGTACGCCCGGGCGCTCGCGGCGGCCGAACGAGCCGGCGACTTCGGCCAGCAACTCCGGATCCGGTGCAACATCGGCTCCCGGCTGGTGGAGGAGGGGCGCTACCGACCGGCCGTCGAGGAACTGGGTGAGGCGGTCCGGCTCGGCGAACTGGTCGGGCACCAGACACTCCTCGCGCTGGCACTGCACAACCGGGCGGAGGCCTGGCTGGGGCTGGGTGAGCTGCGCCGCGCGCGCAGCGACGCGGACGAGGCGCTGACCCGGTGGCAGCGGGCCGGATCGCCGCTGGCGGCCTTCGGGTTGACGCTGACCGCCCGGGTGCACCGGGTGCGCGGCGCGACCCGGCAGGCGGTGGCCGCCTACCAGGCGGCGCTGGCCATGGCGGAGCCGGATGGCAACGCCCAGGTGCTGGTCGAGGCGTGCGCGGGGCTCGCGCGGATCAGCTACGCCGACAATCCGGTGGCGGCAGCGCAGTACGCCGAGCGGGCCCTGTCCCTGCCCAGCGCCGCCGGGCCCACCGTTGCCGAGCTGGCCGCCGGCTGGGTCGCGCTCTGCTCCGGTGACCCGCAGGCCGCGCTCCGGTACGGCGAGCACGTGCGCGTGGAGGCCGGCCGCCGCCGGGACGCCGCCGCCCTGGCCGAGGCCATGGAACTCGCCGCGCTCGCCGCCCACCAGGCCAGCCCCGAGGCGACGGCGACCCGGGGGATGCGCCGGCTGCTCGCCGGCCTGGTCGAAGCCGCGGCGATCTGGGCGGAACTCGGCAACGAGTTCGCGCTGGCCACCAACGCCCTGCTGCAGGCGCGGCTGGCCGGCGACCGGGCGGGTGAGGAGCTCGCGCACGAACGGCTGAACCAGATCGGCGTACAGGAAGGCGCCTGGCAGGTCGCCGGCCCGCTGGCGGCGATCGGGCCGACGCCGGTCCCCGAGGTCGAGGTGCAGACGCTGGGCCATTTCACCGTACGGCTGGCCGGGGTGCCCGTGCCGGTGGGCAGCTGGCAGTCCCGCAAGGCGCGGGACCTGCTCAAGATGGTGGCCGGGCAGCTCGGGAAGCCGGTCGCCCGCGAGGCCCTGGCCGGCGCGCTGTGGCCGGACGCCCGAACCGAGGTGGCGCTGCGCCGCCTGTCGGTCCTGATCTCGACCGTACGGGGCGTACTCGATCCGGCTCGGCAGCATCCGGCCGACCGCTACCTCGCGACCGACCCGGCCACCGTGCGTCTCAACCCGGCGCACGTCGCCGTGGACGCGCTGCGCTTCTACGAGGCGGCCCGCGCGGCCATCGCGGCGGACGGCGCGAGCACGTCGCCGGCCCCACCGAACGGCAGCCCGGGCCGGGGGAGTGGCGCGGCCGCCGAGGGTGACGCCCTCGCCGACGGCGAGGTACGGCTGCTGCGCCGCCTGGAGGCGGTGGTGGCCATGTACGCGGGCGACTTCTGCGACGACGGCGAGAACGTCGGGGACTGGGTGCGGCGGCCCCGGGCGGTCCTGGCCGACCTGCACCGCGAAGCGATCCACCGGCTGGCGAGGCGGTGGCTGAGTCTGGGGCGCACCGAGGCGGCGATCGGCTGGTACCTGCGGCTCACCGCCGAGGACAGCTACGACGAGCCGGCCCACCTCGGGCTGATCCGCGCGTTGTCGGCCGCCGGCCGGCACGGCGAGGCCAGCCGCCGCTACCAGGAGTACGTCGCGCGGATGGGCGAGATCGATGTCGAGCCCGCCGCGTTCTCGTCACTGAGCGGGACGCGCCGACCCGCCTGAACAATTCCTGAACAGCCCCCGAAACCCGCCGATCAGACTGCTCGAGAGGACGGAATGCGGGCCGTGCCGCCGGCAACAGGTTCCGCACGGGCCGCGGCCGTCGGCGAGGTCGGACGTATGCGAGGCACTCAGCTCGCTCTCGTCAGAGGGGGATCGATGACACGGATTCGGGGAGGCGTTGCCGCACTGGCGGTCGGGCTCCTGTTGGCGGGCTGCGGGCCCGACGACTCGGCACCGGCGGCGGGCGGTGGCAGCTCGGCCGGCACCGCGGGTGCCACCAGCCAGGCCGACGGCGGAGGCGCCACCAGCCAGGCCGACGACGGGGCGGGCCAGGGCAAGCCGGGTGGCGGCGGCCGCTGGTGTGACGCGGTGAAGGCGTTCACCGACTCGACGGACCCGTTGTTCGGGCAGGGCGGGGGCGGCACGAAGGCCGATGCGGACCGGGCCCGGGCCCGGCTCAAGGACCTGAAGGCGGCGGCGCCGGCCGAGATCAGGACCCAGGTGATGACGGTCAGCGAGTTCTACGCCGCGGTCATCGACGCCGCGGGCAAGAGCATGGCCGAGGATCCCTCGGCCTACGCCCGCATCGGGTCGACCGCCGGAAAACTCAAGACGGCGATGCCGCCGGTGTCGGACTACACCGTGAAGAACTGCCCTGGGCTCGACAAACAGCTGCCGGTGGAGGCGTCGTGACCGGGCGGTCGAGGCTGGGCCGGTGGCTGCTCGTGGCACCGGCCACGGTGCTGCTGCTCGTGACGTCGGCATGTGGACGATCGGAGGAGAAGGCGCCGCCGGCGGGTGCCGACCGCGGCACGTCGGTGACGACTCCGGCGGATCCTGCCGAGGACGCCCCCTCCGCCGCCCCGGCGGAGAAGCCGGCACCGCAGGCGTGTGACCTGGTGACCGATCAGGAGGCCGCCGCGCTGGCCCGCCTGAAGCTCGACCCGCACCGGGCCGGGGAGCAGAGCTGCACCTGGACGGCACCGGTCAGCGGTCCGACCGGGCAGGTGGAGGTCTACGTCGGTGACGGCGCGAAGAAGATGCTCGACATCGAGCGCCAGCTCGGGCACGAACTGGAGACCCTGTCCGGCGTCGGCGACGAGGCGTACCTGGACGGGCAGACGAACGAGGTCTTCGTGCAGAAGGCAGGCGTGTGGGCCGCGATCCGTCTGGTCCTGCTCAACGATCCGAAGGAGAACCGGGAGCCGCTGGTGAAGCTGGTCCGGGTGGTGGCCGGTCGGCTGTGAGCGGGTCGGGGGCGAACATGCGTGTGTGCAGGCGGATGACGGCCGGGCTGCTCGTGGTCGTGCTGGCCACCGGGTGCGGAAGGATCGATCTCGGCGACGATGCCGCGACCGACAACCGGTACGGGTACGGCCCGAAGCCGGACAAGTCGGTGGTCTACCAGCCGGATGTCGTGCTCGTGGACGGCGGCAGCCGGGCCGTTCGGTCGGTGCGTGGGGACGGCTTCACCTACGTGATCGACGGCAAGGCCCGGGGGATCAAGGACGTCGCGCCCGGGAAGATCATGTTCGTCACGAGCGAGGCGGTCGGCCGGGTGGTGAAGGTCGAGCGGTCGGGCGGCGACAAGGCGGTCACCCTGGCCCCGGTGCGGCTGACCGACGTGGTGCGGGACGGCCATTTCACCTTCGACCAACCGCTCGACGTCGCGGCGCAGAGCTTCAGCCGGCTTCCTGACCTGCTCGGTGAGGTCGTCGACGGGGGGCCGGCCGGGACGACACCGGTCGTGCCGGACGCCGCGCAGGCGACCGGACTGGGGGTGAACGCGATCGGCGCGGGCGATGTTCGGTTCGCCGTGCCGCCGATCGTCCTCGCCCCGGCGCGGGAGCCGGGATCGCAGGGCGCCAAGAGCATGAAGCAGAAGATCGGCGACTGGGACGTCGAGGCGTACAAGGACAAGTCGAAGCTGGGGTTGACCGCCTCGCACTCGACCGCCGTGCAACGGTTGAAGGTCGACTTCGACATCCAACTGCTGCTGCGGAACCTGCGCGCGTGGGGCGACATCCGGGTGACCAACGGCGTGATCCCCAACCCGCAGTTCCGCATCGACGGGGTCGAGGGCCTCGCCATCACCATCGCCGCGGGAGCGGAGGGTGGGCTGGAGGACAACAAGAAGGCGAAGATCGAGTTGCCCATCGAGGTGAAGCAGCCGATCATCATCGGTGGGTTTCCGGCGACCCTCACCGAGACCTTCAAGTTCCTCGTCACCACGGGCTTCTCGGCGAAGAACGGCAACATCCGGGCCACCGGCAAGTGGGGGCTCAGCGGGCCGATCGGATATGTCCAGTCGGCCGTCCTGACGCCCACCTTCTCCGTGCAGAAGAGCATCGTGCAGTCCATCCGCGGCGTTTCGATCGGCGTCGAGGGGCTCGTCGTGGCCGCGGAGTTCCGTTTCGGATTCATGCTCGGCCTGCCGGTCGCGGGCGCCGGGCCGTTCGTCGGCATCGTGGCCTCGGTCGGGGTGACCAACGGCTCGGCGGCCGGCCGGGTGGGCCTGCCGCTGCCGGTGGGGCCGGGGGTGAAATGCCGGGGGTCCACCCTCGTCCTGACCGTACGGGCCGGTGAGGGCATCAGCGTGTCGGCGCCGCTGACCAAGGCGATCGAGCACGTGCTCAAGATCAGCATTCCCAAGGAGGCCGACTTCATCAAGAAGGACATCGTCAACCGGACCGTCGTGGAGCCCGACGTGCCGCTGTGCCGGGACTGACCCGCCGGCACCGCTGCTCGCTGCTGACCCGCCGGCAGAACGGCGCCGGGTCCGAGCCGGACCCGGCGCCGTCGGGTTCGACGATCAGCTGGAGATGTTCCGGACGGTGTTGTACAGGTCCGCCACCTGGTTGCCGTAGTACGGCGAGTACATGTACTGCGGGAGGGTGTTGTACTTGAAGTCGTTGTGCCCGTTGAGGTAGCCCCAGTTGCCGTCGAACGACATCAGCCAGCCGCCGCCGGAGGAGCCACCGGTCATGTAGTTGGTCATGTAGATGGTGTTGCCGCCGCCGTTGTAGGTGGGGCCGTTCTCCGCGGTGAGCACCTCACCGTTGAACGGGGATGCGGCGGGGTAACCGAAGGCGTAGACGTACTGCCCGATCGGGTAGTTCCAGGCGATCCCCTGGCCGCCGAGGTAGTCGGCGATCCGCGAACCGTTGCTGCGCGCCATCACCGCCGACCCGACGTCGTTCGCGAAGTCGTTGTTGTTGTTGAACCACGCCGTGGTGGTCCAGAGCTGGGTGGCGTACCAGTAGCCGTAGGGGGCCGAACCGTTGTTGTAGTTCGGGACGAAGGTCCAGTTGGTTGCCCACGCCCGGTTGCCGGTGAGGCAGTGACCCGCGGTCCACACCTCGGACTTGCCCTCGCTGTTCACCACCGTTGCCGAGCAGACGTAGTTGCCGCCGTTGAGGGTGAAGTAGACCTTGCCGGAGGTGCGGGCCACCGGGTGGCCGACCGGGTAGTTGGGGTAGTAGGCCTGGGGCGACACGTCGGGCGAGGCGGTGGCGGGCCCGTTCGCCTTCGGCTCGACGGCGGGCGCCGCCGGCGCCACGCTGCCGGACGGCCCCTGCGGACGGGTGGCGCTCGTCGCCGGGCCTCCGGCGCCGCCCCGGCTGGCCAGCGCCGCCTTCACCGCGGGGATCTCGGTGTCGGGCTTGGCCGCCTTCATCCGCGCCGGGGTCCAGTACGCTGCCAGGGCCCGCTGCCGGGCGTCGGTGCCGTCACCCGCGGCGCTACCGGCCACCTCCGGGCTGAGCTGCGCGGTGCTTCCGATGACAGCGCTGGTCGACGGGGCGAGGGTGGCCGGGGCGGCGCTGGCGGTGCCCGCCGTGGCCAGCGTCGCCGCGGTCATCACCGCGACGGCGGCCAGGCCACGTAGCAGTCTCGTGGACATGTTCCCTACCTTTCGGCTAGCGGTTCGGGAGCCCCCAATACTGCCCGCGTCTCCATTTACGCTCATCACTCAAGCGCCAGTTCGGCAGATGGAGAGAAACGAGGCCTAAGGCATTGACCTTTATAAATGAAAACAAGTGGCGTCGGTCCTGTGTCGACGACGAACCCGCAGACCCTGCGGCCGTCGGCCGGAGGGGCCGGACGGTCGGTTCAGCCGCCGTTGGTCGGCCGGTGGACACGCGGCCGGCGGGCCGGCGCGGCGGCGTTGGTCACCCCACTCACCGCCGCCAGGAACTTCGGACCCATCGCGGCCCGGGCCTGTACGGCCGGATGCGTGGCACCGAAGTTGCCGGCGTCCGCCTGCCCGTCGGCGAACAGCACGTACGTCAGGACCGGTGCGCCGGCCCGGTCGAAGATGATCCCCGCTTCGTGCCGGGCGTCAGCGAACCAGCCCGCCTTGGTCGCGATCCGGGCCCGCTCGTCGGATGACATGGTGCGGCGGATGCCGTCGGTGAAGGCGATCGGGGACCGCAGCGAGTTGATCAGGAAGGTCGTGGAGGCGGGGGAGAGCAGGGTGCCGGCGACCAGCGACTGCAACAGGTCGTGGGTCTCCCGCGCCGTGCTGGTGCCGAGGAAGAAGCGATTCGGGTTGGCGACCGGTTCGACCTGGGTGTTGGGGAAGCCCTTGGCGACGAGGATCTGGTTGAGCTCGGCGGCGGGGCAGACCAGCCCGCAGAGCCGGACGGCGGTGTCGTCCGAGATCGTCAGCAGCGCGGCGAGCGCATGCCCCAGCGTCACCGAGCTCGGGTAGGCGTTGTCGAGACCGAAGATGCCGTCGCCGCCGGGCACGACGATCGCCCCGGTGACCTCCACCCGCTGGTCCAGGGACAGCAGGCCCCGGTCGACCTTGTCCAGCACCGCCACGGCCACGGCGATCTTGTTGACGCTGTAGGCCTCGACCACCGTGTCGGCCCTCTCCTGCACCGCCGCCTGCGGGGCGCCGCCGGCACCGGCGACGCTGACGTACGAGTACCAGTTCCCGCCGGCCCGGGTCTTCTCCCGCTGATAGGCCTCCGCGACCCGGCCTGCCGGTGAGCCGGCTGCCTCGCGGTGCGAGGCGCCCCTGGGCGCGGCGCCCGGGGCCGCCAGGGCCGGGCTCGCCGCGCCGAGTACGGCACCGGCGGTGGCCACCGTGCCGAGTCCCAGCGCGGTCCTACGATTCACCTTGCTCGCCACGTCGTCATCTCCACAGGTCAAGGCCGAAGCGTCAGTGGGCACCGGCGAGGCGGGGCGACCCCCACCCGTCAACCGTTCCGTCCGGCCACCATAGGTGAACTCGACCCGTCCCGACGTCCCCGTCGAACGGCCACCCGGTGCCACGGGAGAGCAGGATCGGGCTGTCGACATCGGCCGGGTGGCGGGGCGACCAACCGTCCAGCCGAGTGTGTGCCAGGGAAAATCCGCTCTATCATCGCTCAACTCAAGATCGGGTGACCCCCTCACCCTCTTTCGAAAGGCCCGGAATGCACTCCAGGTTGGGCAGACGATCCCTCATCGTCACCACAGCGACCAGTCTCGTCGCGGCGTTCGGTGCGTTCCTCGCCCCGAACGCGGCGGCGGCCGACGGTCCCCACCTCAGCTACGTGGTCAACGCCGTGGACGGGGCCCGGACGGCGGACGCCGCCGCGGCGGTCGCCGAAGCCGGCGGCCAGGTGATGGTCTCGTACGCGCAGATCGGCGTGGTCATCGCCCGCTCCACCGACCCCGCCTTCACGCAGAAGGTCAAGACCGTCGCGCACGGCGGCGCCGTCCACTCCGCCGGAGCGACCCGGACCGCCGCTCTGCCCGCCATGGCCGAGGAGACGGAGGAAGCCGACGCGTACGCGCCGGACGCGCTGGAGAACGCGACCCGGCAGAGCGACATGATCCTCATCGGCGCCCGCGCGGCCCACGAGGTAAGCCTGGGCAGCTCCACGGTCACCGTCGGCGTGCTGGACGACGGCATCGACGCCAACCACCAGGACCTCGCCCCGGTGGTGGATCAGTCGAAGTCGGTGAACTGCGTCGGCACCGGTGCTCCGGACACCACGCCGGGCGCCTGGCGGCCCACCAGCCTCACCGCCGACTACCACGGCACCCACGTGGCCGGGACCATCGCCTCGGCGAAGAACGGCGTCGGCATCGTCGGCGTCGCGCCCGGCGTGAAGCTGGCCGCCATCAAGGTCGTCAACTCCGACGGCTTCATCTACCCGGAGTACGCGATCTGCGGCTTCGTCTGGGCGGCCGAGCACGGCATCCAGGTCACGAACAACAGCTACTACATCGACCCGTGGCTGTACTGGTGTGAGAGCCAGGCCGATCAGGCTCCGGTTGTCGAGGCGGTCCGGCGCGCGGTGGACTACACCACCGAGAAGGGGATTCTCAACGTCGCCGCGGCGGGCAACGAGAACCAGGACCTCGCCAACAAGACGGTCGACACCACCAGCCCGGACGACACCCGGCCGGTCCGGCGTACCCTCGACCCGAGCTGCCTCGACCTGCCGGCGGAGCTGCCCAACGTGGTGTCGGTGTCGTCGACCACCCAGCCCACCGCCCCCGCGAGCGCGGTCGGACCGTGGTACCCGGGCCTGACCACGCAGCCGGCGCGCTCGTCGTTCTCCAGCTTCGGGCTCGGGGTCGTGGACGTGGCCGCTCCCGGTTCCAGCATCTACTCCACGTCGCCGTCGACCGGGGTGGCCAGCTACCGGACGCTGTCCGGCACCTCGATGGCCTCGCCGCACGTCGCCGGCGTCGCCGCGCTGCTGGTGTCGAAGCACCCGGGGGCCACGCCCGACTACATCGCGGAGCTGCTGCGCAAGCAGGCCATCCCGCTCGCCTGCCCCACCTCCGGCACCGACTACACCCAGGGCCGGTGCAAGGTCGACCCGAACAACCCGAAGGTCAACGGCTTCTTCGGGTACGGCCTGGTCAACGCCTACCGGGCGGTCACCGAGGACGAGGACGTGACGCCGCCGACGGTCAAGGTCACCGGGGTCGGCCAGGGCCAGCAGATCACCCTCGGCACGTCGGTGACTCCGGGCTGCTCGACCACCGACGGCGACAGCGGCGTGGCCGCCCCCGCCGCCCTGTCCGTCACCGGCGGACCGAGCGTCGGGTACTTCACCGCCACCTGCATTGGCGGCCGGGACCGTGCCGGCAACACCGCCGCCCCGGTCAGCGTCACCTACCAGGTGGTGTACGACTGGCAGACCTTCGGTGCGCCGGTCAGCGTCGACAAGGTCAACGCCGTCAAGGCCGGCAGCGCCGTCCCGGTGAAGTTCGGCCTCGGTGGTGACCAGGGTCTCGGCGTCCTCGCAGCGGGCTCTCCCAAGCTGCGGGCGACGGCGTGCGACACGTCGGCCACGCAGGACGTGGACGTGCAGGCGGTCAGCGCGGGCGCGAGCACCCTGACGTACGACCCGGTCAGCAAGCAGTACCAGTACGTCTGGAAGACGGACAAGTCGCTGGCAAACACCTGCGGGCGCCTGGACGTCACGCTGATCGACGGCACCACCCACTCGGCGAACTTCCTGTTCAGGTAAGACTCGCCGAGACGACGGGCGGCCCGGGGCATCATGTCCCGGGCCGCCACTGCTGTGCGCTGCCTACTGTGACTGGATCTGAATCCAGGGTGATCCGTCGCCCATAATCTTGACTGATTCCAGAAAATGGGCCAGACTTCGGACGTGGCCACGACCCTGGACTTCCAGCAGATGCTGCGCGGGGCCGCGTTGCGCGTCACCCGTCCCCGGGTGGCCGTCCTCAGCGCGGTGCTCGCGCATCCGCACGCCGACACGGACTCGATCATCCGCGCCGTGCGGAGGAACCTTCCCGACGTGTCCCACCAGGCCGTGTACGACGTGCTGCGCGCGCTGACCGCCGCCGGGCTGGTCCGGCGCATCCAGCCGCCCGGCTCCGTGGCCCGCTACGAGTCGCGGGTCGGCGACAACCATCACCACGTCGTGTGCCGATCGTGCGGTCGCATCGACGACGTCGACTGCGCGGTCGGTGCGGCGCCGTGCCTGACCGCGTCCGACGACCACGGCTTCTCGATCGACGAGGCCGAGGTCGTCTACCGGGGCCTGTGTCCCGGCTGTTCCACCGCAGGCATCTCCTGAGTCCCTGATCCGCCAAGTCACGGAAGGAAGTCGATGTCCGAGAACCATGATGCCGTTGTCCATGACGCGAGCGCGGGGAGCGAGTCCCGCTGCCCGGTCCCGCACGGGCGTTCCCCCCACCCGACCCAGGGCGGCGGCAACCGCGGCTGGTGGCCGAACCAGCTCAACCTGAAGATCCTCGCCAAGAACCCCGTGGTGGCCAATCCCCTCGGCGCGGAGTTCAACTACGCCGAGGCGTTCAAGTCCCTCGACCTCGCCGCCGTGAAGCAGGACATCGCGGAGGTCCTGACCACCTCGCAGGACTGGTGGCCGGCGGACTTCGGCCACTACGGCCCGTTCATGATCCGGATGGCGTGGCACAGCGCGGGCACCTACCGCATCAGCGACGGTCGCGGTGGCGCCGGCGCCGGGCAGCAGCGCTTCGCGCCGCTCAACAGCTGGCCGGACAACGGGAACCTCGACAAGGCTCGCCGTCTGCTGTGGCCGGTCAAGAAGAAGTACGGCCAGAAGCTCTCGTGGGCCGACCTCATGATCCTCGCCGGCAACGTCGCCCTGGAGTCGATGGGCTTCCAGACCTTCGGCTTCGCCGGTGGCCGCGAGGACGTCTGGGAGCCCGATGAGGACGTCTACTGGGGCCCCGAGACGGAGTGGCTCGGCGACGCGCGCTACTCCGGTGACCGGGAGCTGGAGAACCCGCTCGCGGCGGTCCAGATGGGTCTCATCTACGTCAACCCGGAGGGCCCGAACGGCAACCCGGACCCGGTCGCCGCGGCCCGGGACATCCGCGAGACGTTCCGCCGGATGGCGATGAACGACGAGGAGACCGTGGCGCTGATCGCCGGCGGTCACACCTTCGGCAAGACCCACGGCGCGGGCACCACCGATCACGTCGGCCCCGAGCCGGAGGGCGCGCCGCTCGAGGAGCAGGGCCTGGGCTGGAAGAACAGCTTCGGCACCGGCAAGGGCGGGGACACCATCACCAGCGGGCTCGAGGTCACCTGGACCTATCACCCGACCCGGTGGGACAACGAGTTCTTCCACATCCTCTTCGCCTACGAGTGGGAACTGATGCAGTCGCCGGCCGGCGCGCACCAGTGGCGCCCCAAGAACGGCGCGGGCGCCGACATGGTGCCGGAGGCGCACGATTCGACGAAGCGCCGCGAGCCGCGGATGCTCACCACGGACCTCGCGCTCCGGTTCGACCCGATCTACGAGCAGATCTCCCGGCGTTTCCTGGCGCACCCGGAGGAGTTCGCGGACGCCTTCGCCCGGGCGTGGTTCAAGCTGACCCACCGCGACATGGGGCCGGTCGCCCGCTACCTCGGCCCGGAGGTCCCGGCCGAGACGCTGATCTGGCAGGATCCGGTCCCGCCGGTGACGCACGAGTTGGTCGACGCCGAAGACGTCGCGACCCTCAAGGCGCAGATCGTCGCCACGGGCCTGGCGGTCTCCCAGTTGGTCTCCACCGCGTGGGCGTCGGCGTCGACGTTCCGGGGTAGCGACAAGCGCGGCGGTGCCAACGGCGCGCGGATCCGCCTCGAGCCGCAGAACGGCTGGGAGGTGAACAACCCCGACGAGCTGGCGACGGTGCTGCACACCCTGGAGAAGATCCAGGAGGCGTTCAACGCCGCCCAGACCGGCGGCAAGCGGATCTCGCTCGCCGACCTGATCGTCCTCGCCGGTGGCGTGGGCGTCGAGCAGGCCGCCCGCACCGCCGGCTACGCCGTCGAGGTCCCCTTCACGCCGGGGCGTACGGACGCGTCGCAGGAGCAGACCGACGTGGAGTCGTTCGCCGCGCTCGAGCCGACCGCGGACGGGTTCCGCAACTACCTCGGCAAGGGGCACCGCCTGCCGGCGGAGTTCCTCCTGGTCGACAAGGCGAACCTGCTGAACCTGAGCGCGCCCGAGATGACGGTCCTCGTCGGCGGTCTGCGCGTTCTGGGCGCGAACCACCAGCAGTCGCCGCTGGGCGTCCTCACCACGACCCCCGGGTCGCTGACCAACGACTTCTTCGTCAACCTGCTCGACCTGGGCACGACGTGGAAGCCGACCGCCGGGGACGCGAACACCTTCGAGGGTCGGGACGCCGCCACCGGCGAGGTCAGGTGGACCGGCAGCCGCGTCGACCTGGTCTTCGGCTCGAACTCGGAGCTGCGCGCGCTGGCCGAGGTCTACGCCAGCGACGACGCGAAGGAGAAGTTCGTGCACGACTTCGTCGCGGCGTGGGTCAAGGTCATGAACCTCGACCGGTTCGACCTCGCCTGATCCTGACGTCCGGGCCGGCCCTGGAGGGCCCTGGCGCGGCCAGAGCCGACTTGACGTCCCGGTGCACGATCCCGGCGAGGTGGGCGGCGTGCAGCGCGTGCCCG
>NZ_JBEYER010000081.1:0-36577 GCF_040634005.1 Micromonospora sp. NPDC007271 | reverse complement strand
GGTGCCCATTTCCTTGGCCATGGCGTCGATGTTGATGTTCTTGCCCTGGACGGAGGCCGGCCGCCCGGCCTCGGTGGGCCGAACCGGGTGGGTGACACCGCCACGTCGCCACCGGGCGGAGCCCGCCTCATAGGATGGGCGCTCTCGACGGGAGGAGCGACGCCATGACGCGGGTACGACGCGACGGCGGCGCGCGCGGCGCGACCCGCACGCCGCGCGCCGGGACGGCGCGGTGACGCCGCGCGGGTGGGCGCTGCTCACCCTCGCCGGGCTCGTCGTCGCGCTGGTCGTCACCGCCGCCCTGCTGGTGCCCTGGCACCGCCCGCCCGCCCCGCGCGCCGACCAGCTCGCCGCGCTGCGGTCCCTCCCGGTCGACCAGGTGGCCCGGGGCCGGGCGTTCCACGCCGCGTTGCGCCCCGCCGGGTACGCGTCGCTGGCCGTCGGACTGCTGGTCGCGCTCGCGCTCGGGCTGACCCCGCTCGGCAGTCGTCTGGTGGAGCTGGCCGGCCGGCCACTCGGCGGGCACTGGATCGCCCAGGCGGTGCTCGGCGGGCTGGCCGTGATGCTCCTCGCCGACCTGCTCACCCTGCCGTTCGCCGCCTGGCGGCACACCGTGCTGGTCCGGTACGGGCTGAGCACCCAGGGCTGGGGCGGCTGGGCGGTGGACCTGGCCAAGTCGTACGCGGTCACCGCGGTCATCGGCGCGCTGGTCCTGCTCGGCTTCTACTCGGTGGTCCGGCTCGCCCCGCGCTGGTGGTGGGCGTTCGGCGCGGCCGGCGCCGCCGGGCTGGTGGTGCTGCTGTCGTTCGTGCTGCCGGTGCTGGTGGAGCCGGTGTTCAACCGGTTCACCCCGATGGAGCCCGGCCCGCTGCGCAGCGAGCTGATGAGCATGGCCGCCCGGGACGGGGTGCCGGTCCGCGACGTGCTGGTCGCCGACGCGTCCCGGCGCACCCGCGCGGTCAACGCGTACGTCTCGGGCCTGGGACCCACCCGGCGGGTGGTGGTCTACGACACCCTGCTGCGCGAGGCCACCCCTGAGGAGGTGACCAGCGTGGTCGCCCACGAGTTGGGGCACGCGAGGGACCGGGACGTCTGGATCGGGACGCTGGTCGGGGCGCTCGGTGCCGCCGCCGCGGTGGTGGCCCTCTATCTGATCGGCTCCTGGCCGCCGCTGCTGCGCCTGGCCGGGGTCGAATCGATCTCCCAGCCAAGGGCGTTCCCGCTGCTCATCGCGTTGATCAGCGTGGCCGGGCTGGTGGCCACCCCGGTGCAGGCGCTGGTCTCGCGGCAGGTGGAGGCGCGGGCCGACGCGCACGCGCTGGCGCTCACCGGCGACCCGGCAACCTTCGTGGCGATGCAGCGCCGCCTGGCCGGGGTCAACCTGGCCGACCCCGACCCGCCCCGCTGGGAGTACCTCTGGTCGGCGTCCCACCCGTCCACCGTGGAGCGGATGGCCGCCGCCCGCGCCTACGCCAGGGAGATCGGCAGATGAGCCGGACCTTGCTGATCACCAACGACTTCCCGCCCCGCCCCGGCGGCATCCAGTCCTTCGTGCACAACCTCGCCGTGCGCCAGCCACCGGGCTCCGTGGTGGTGTACGCGTCGAGCTGGCGGGGAGCCGCCAAGTTCGACGCCGATCAGCCCTTCGAGGTGATCCGGGAGCGCACCCAGGTGCTGCTGCCCACCCCGCTGATCGCCCGCCGGGCGGCGCGGCTGGCCCGGGCGTACGACTGCGACACGGTGTGGTTCGGCGCGGCGGCCCCGCTCGGGCTGCTCGCGGCGGGGCTGCGCCGGCGCGCGGGGATCCGTCGGGCGGTGGCCCTGACCCACGGGCACGAGGCCGGTTGGGCCGTGCTGCCCGGCGCCCGGTCCGCGCTGCGCCGGATCGGGCGGGGCCTGGACGTCACCACCTACCTGGGGGAGTACACCCGCACCCGGCTGGCCCGGGTGTTGGACGGGGTGACCGAGTTGCGCCGGCTCGCGCCGGGCGTCGACGTGGAGACCTACCACCCGGCCGTGGACGGGGAGCGGGTGCGGGTGCGGCTGGGCCTGGCCGACCGGCCGGTCGTCGTGTGCGTCTCGCGTCTGGTGCCGCGCAAGGGGCAGGACATGCTGATCCGGGCCATGCCGGAGATCCGCCGCCGGGTGCCCGACGCGGCGTTGCTGATCGTCGGCGGCGGGCCGTACCGGTCGACGCTGGAGAAGTTGGCCCGGCAGGCCGGCGTGGAACGGGACGTGGTCTTCACCGGGTCGGTGCCGTCGGCCGAACTGCCGGCCCACTACGCCGCCGGCGACGTGTACGCGATGCCCTGCCGTACCCGCAACCGCGGCCTGGACGTGGAGGGCCTCGGAATCGTCTACCTGGAGGCCAGCGCGACCGGGCTGCCGGTGGTGGCCGGGAACTCCGGGGGCGCGCCGGACGCCGTCCGCGAGGGGGAGACCGGGTACGTGGTCCGGGGTCGGAGCGTGGCCCAGCTCACCGACCGGGTGGCGACGCTGCTCGCCGACCGGGACCTGGCCCGCCAGCTCGGCGCCGCCGGCCGCGCCTGGGTGGAGAAGGAGTGGCGCTGGGAGGCCCAGGCCGAACGGATGGCCGACCTCCTCGCCGGCTGACCCCGGTCCGGTGCGGCTCCGCCCGCCCCGCGCTCTGGGCACTGTCTCTGTGACAGCCTCTGGAGCTGATGTCCAGACGATTCGGCTGCCGTGTCGGCGGGCCGCCGGGCTGCCGGTTCTGCCGCTCGGCATGCCTCCGCCCGACGTGAGTCGGTTGCGCTGTCAGCTCGAAAGGCGGTCGTGAGGTGACTGCCCCTCGGCTGCGGCGCGGGGTTCAGGCCGGGAGGTTGAGGAACTGCGCGGCGGGGGCGGGGCGGCCGAAGTGCCAGCCCTGCCCGGCGTCGCAGCCGATCGCGCGCAACCGGTCGGCCTGGTCGCCGGTCTCCACGCCTTCGACGGTGACGGTCAGGTCGAGGGCGTGGGCGAGGGAGACCAGCGAGGCGAGGATCCGCTCGTCGGTGCGGCTGCGCGGGTCGTCCGCCGGGGCGCGCAGCCCGGCCACGAACTCGCCGGCCACCTTCAGCTCGGTGACCGGCAGGTCCCGCAGGTACGCCAGGTTGCAGTAGCCGGTGCCGAAGTCGTCGATGGCGAGGCGTACCCCGAGGTCGTTGAGCACGCGCAGGGCGCGTACCGGCTCCTCGACGGTGCTCATCATGGTGCTCTCGGTGATCTCCAGCTGGAGTCGCTCCGGGGGGAGCCCGGTCTGCCCGAGCACACCCTGCACCTCCTGCACCAGGCCGGGCCGGTGCAGCTGGCGGACGGCCAGGTTGACGCTCACGAACGGTGCCCCGTCGCGCCCCGCCGGCCAGCGCCGGGCCTCCCGGCAGGCCTCGGCGAGCACCCAGCTGCCCAGCCGGACGATCAGACCGGTCTCCTCGGCCAGCCCGATGAAGCTGTCCGGCCGGAGGACGCCCCGCTCCGGGTGGCGCCAGCGGACCAGCGCCTCCAGGCCGAGCACCCGGCCGTCGCGCAGCGAGGTGAGCGGCTGGTAGTCGAGGTAGAACTCGCCCCGGTCCAGGGCGGCGGGGATGGCCGCGGAGAGCGCGTACCGGGCCAGCTCGCGGCGGTTGCGGTCGGCGTCGAAGATCGACCAGCGGGCGCCGCCGGCCGCCTTGGCCCAGTGCAGGGTGCTGTCCGCGGCCCGCATCAGCTCCATCGGCGTGGTGCCGACCACCGGCCGCTCCACGATGCCGATGCTGGCCGACACGGTCAGCTCGTGCCCGTCGACCAGCGCCGGCTCGCTCACCGCCGTGAGGGCGGCCTCGGCGACCTTGACCGCGTCCTCGGTGCAGCCGGTGCGCTCGACCAGGATGACGAACTCGTCCCCGCCGAGCCGGGCCACCAGGTGCTCGCCGAGGGCCTGGCGCAACCGCTGCGCCACCGACACCAGCAGCGAGTCGCCGACCTGATGGCCGAGGGTGTCGTTGACCACCTTGAACCGGTCGAGGTCGAGGAAGCAGACCCCGACCCGGTCGGCACCCCGGCCGGGCTCGCCGAGCGCGGCGGTGAGCCGCTCGGTGAACAGGGCGCGGTTGGGCAGGCCGGTCAGCGGATCGTGGGTGGCCTGGTGCCGGAAGCGGGCCTCGCTGTCCCGCAGCGCCCGTTCGGCCTGCGCCCGCGCCATCATCGCGGCCCGCCGGATGGCCTCCTGCTCGTCGAGGGTCCGGTCGCGCAGCGCCCGAGCGTACCCGGTGGCCACCGTGGCGAGCAGCCGGGCCATCCGGTCCTCGACCTCGTCGGCGACCAGGCCGAGGTCACGGATCAGGCGGAGCTGGATCACCTCGATGGTGCGGCCCAGCGCCTCGGCGGAGGCGATGTGCGCCTGCACCAGCTCGGCGCCGACCTGCTGGCCGACCCGCAGGTCGAACGGCTCGGTGCGGAGCGCCGCGGCCAGCCGCTCGGTGAGCTGCTGGAGCAGGGCCTCCAACTGGGCCTGGGTCATCGGCAGGTAGCTCGTCCCGGTAACCGCCTTGGCCCAGGCCCGTGCGAAGCTGTCGGGGCAGGAGCGGGTCACGGCGGTGGCGCCGTCACCCACAGAGCCGCCCGACGCCGCCCAGGAAGACCGCCTGTTCGGCGTTCTCCGCCTGCTCCGGGGTCTCCGGGCGCCACTGCGGCACCCAGACCACGCCCGGGTCGGTCAGCTCGAAGCCGTCGAAGAGCGCGGTCAGCTCGGCCCGGCTGCGGATGAAGAGCTGGCTGTCGGTGCGGCGGTAGACCTGCTCGGCCTCGGCCCGCTCGCCCGTCGCGGTGCGGCCGTCGTCGCTGGCCTGCGACATGACCAGGTAGCTCCCCGGGGCCAGGGCCGCCCGCAGGGTGCGCAGGATCTCCTCCGGCCGGTCCGCGTCGGGGATGAAGTGCAGCACCGCCACGATCATCACGGCGACCGGCTGGGTGAAGTCCAGCAGCCGGTTGACCTCGGGGTGGCCGAGGATCGCCGCCGGGTGGCGGAGGTCCTCCCGGACCACCGTGGCCCGGTCGTTGCCGGCCAGGATCTCCCAGCTGTGCGCGACCGCGACCGGGTCGACGTCGACGTAGACCACCCGGCACTCTGGGTCGACCCGCTGGGCGATCTCGTGCACGTTCCCGACGGTCGGGATGCCGGAGCCGATGTCGAGGAACTGGCGCACCCCCGCCTCGGCCAGGAACTGCACCGCCCGGCGGAGGAAGGCCCGGTTGGCCTGGGCCATCAGCGGGGCCTCGGGCACGGCGGCCACCATGGCCTGGGCGGCGGCCCGGTCGGCCGCGAAGTTGTGCGAGCCGCCGAGATAGTAGTCGTACATGCGGGCCACGCTCGGGCGCTCGATGTCGATCGTGTCGGGTGCCCAGTCCGGCCGCTGCATCGCTATCGCCCCTTTGTGTCACAGCGCGCGGACTTGTCGCCCGCGCTGGCCATTCGGGTATTCTGCCCGCCCGTTCTCCCGGTGCAAAGACCGCCGTCGTTACGCGGTCGGTCCCTCACCGTGCGCGTTCAACGGGTGTCCGGAATGCCCGAGAGGCCCGGTCCGGGTCGCGGACGCGGGCCTCTCGTCGAGCTGTCGGGCGGCCGTCAGAACTTGGGCGCGTCCGGGGCCTCCAGCAGACCCAGCCGCAGCGCGGTCATCAGCGCCTGGGCGCGGTTGGCAGCGCCCAGCTTCTCGTACAGCTTGGAGATGTGCGTCTTGGCGGTCGACTCGCTGACGAACAGCTGCTTCGCGATGCCCGCGACGCTCATGCCGTCGGCGAGCAGCCGCAGCACCTGGCCCTCCCGCGGGGAGAGCTGCGGGCCGGACGGGGCCAGCCGGCGCTTCATCGCCTCCGCCAGGTCGGCCGCGGTGAACGCGCTGGGCGAGGAGGCGGCGTGCCGGGCGGCGGCCACCACCTCGTCGGCCGGAGCGGTCTTCGGCACGAAGGCGCTCGCCCCCGCCTCCAGCGCCCCGAAGAGCTGGTCGTCGCCGGCGTACATGGTGAGCACGACGATGCCCATCGACGCGCTGGACTTGCGGAGGGCGCGGGTCGCCTCCAGGCCGCTGCCGTCGGGCAGCCGCAGATCCATGATCACTACGTCCGGCTGGAGCGCGCCCGCCTGGCGTACGCCCTCCGCGGCCGTGGCGGCCTCGCCCACGACCTCGAACTGCCGGTCCCGCTCGAAGGCGTGCCGGAGCCCCTTCCGAATCAGGTCGTGATCGTCGACAAGGAGAACCTTGGTCCGGGTGGCCGGTGTCGGGCTGGTGGTCATCCTCGGGTTACTCCCCTTCTGCTGCTGCGCTGCCGCGCACCCTATCGCGCCGGGGCGAGGAGCCGAGTACCACCGCCACGGTTGTGCCGCTGGGCCGCCGTGGCCTGATCTCCAGCCGGCCCCGGATACGTTCCGCTCTCTCCGCCATGATCGCAAGCCCGTAGTGCCCGTCGGGGCGCTGGTCACCAATGCCGTGACCGTCATCCGACACTTCGATCTGAGCGTACGGGGGGTCCACCTCACACGTCACCCACAGGTTCGACGCCCCGGCGTGCTTGCGCGCGTTGGTCACCGCCTCCTGGGCGATGCGCAGCAACTCCGCCTCGGTGGCGGCGGGCAGCCGGGCGGTGGACTCGTCCAGCGACAGGTGCACCCGCAGCCCGCCGGACGCGCCGACGGTGCGGGCGTACTCGGCGATCGCGGCGGCCAGGCCGCCGTGCCGGTCCACCTCGCTGCGCAGCTCGAACAGGCTCAGCCGCAGCTCGGTGATCACCCGGGTGACCTCCTGGCGCAGCGTACGCAGGCTCTCGGCGGTCTCCTCGGCGTCGTCGTGCACGGTGGCCAGGGCGTTGTCGATGCCGTACCCGACCATCACCAGCTCCTGGGCGACCCCGTCGTGGATCTCCCGGGCCAGCCGCTGCCGCTCCTCGTTGGTGGCCAGCGACCGGACCTCGTCGAAGAGCAGCGCGGCCTCCAGCCGCAGCGCCGCCGGGCCGGTCAGCGCCGTCACCCGGGACACCACCGGCGGCGGGTACGCGTGCGCGGTGTCCGCCTCGATGACCACCAGGCCGACCGTCCGCACCCCGGCGACCAGCGGCACGATCAGCGCGGAGACCTCGCCGGAGTGCTGCGAGCGGGCCTGCGAGCGGGTCGAGGTCTGCGGCTGCTGGCTGGCCCAGGCGTCGGCGATCGCCGAGTCCGCGTCCAGCGTGGTCTCCCAGTCCACCCGGTCCGCGCCGACCTGGGCGAGCACCACCAGCCGGCCGCCCCCGCTGGCGGAGAGCACCGCACCCCGGTCGGTCTTGGCGACCACCCGCAGCTCCTCCAGCAGGTGCTCGGAGATGCCGCCCGGGTCCAGGGTGGCGCCGGGCAGTTGGCGGGCGACCGTGCGCAGCTGGGTCAGCAGCCGAGTGGCCTCCGCGTACGGCTGCGGCTTGCCCTCGCCGCGGACCCGCATCAACCGCTGCAGCATGCCGGCCGTGTAGAGGCCGAGGGCGGCCAGGATCAGCCACTGGGCACAGACCGCGAGGTACCCGAGCTGGCCGAGCTGCCGCCCGCCGCCGACCTCGGTGACGGCCGCGCTGACCAGCAGGGTGGCCGCGACCACGGCGAGCAGCGCCCCGCCCTCGCGGAACCGGCGGCGCAGCGCGGTCACGGTGACCGGCACGGCGAGGTACGGCAGCATCGCCGAGGCGCCCAGCCCGCCGGTCACCCCGCTCAGGTGGGCGTCGGCGGCGACCTTGCTGGCGGCCAGACCGAGGACCACCACCTCGGCGAAGCGGCTGAGCGGCCCGAGCAGCCGGTGCTGGGGGGCCAGCACGGCGGGCAGCCCGGCGAGGCCCAGCAGGGCGATCCACCAGAGCTGAGCCACGTCCTGGGTGGCGAACAGGGTCAGGGCGGCGACCAGCGCGAGGAGGACCACACGGGCGGCGACGGCGAGGGGCTGCGTCGGCGGCAGGACGGGTGTCGAGGCGGGCACGTGACGGATGGTAGTCAGCGCCGGTAGATTTCCGCGATCTCCGCCGCGTACGTCTTGTGCACGACCTGCCGCTTGACCTTGAGTGACGGGGTCAGCTCGCCGGTGGCCTCGGTGAAGTCCCGCGGCAGGATCCGGAACACTCTGATCGACTCGGCCTTGGAGACCGACTGGTTGGCCTGGTCGATCGCGCCCTGGATCTCGGCCCGCAGTTCCTCGTCGTCGCGCAGTTCGGCGACGCCGGTGGTCTCCGGTCGGCCGTGCGCGGCCAGCCACTTCGGCAGCGCCTCCTCGTCGATGGTGACCAGCGCCGCGACGAACGGCTGCCGGTCGCCGACCACCAGGCACTGGCTGACCAGCGGGTGGGCGCGGACCTCGTCCTCCAGCACCGCGGGGGCGACGTTCTTGCCGGCCGCGGTCACGATGATCTCCTTCTTGCGGCCGGTGATGCTCAGGTAGCCGTCCTCGTCGAGCTGGCCCAGGTCGCCGGTGCGGAGCCAGCCGTCCGGGGTGAGCAGCTCCGCGGTGGCCTCCTCGTTGCGCCAGTAACCCCGGAAGACCAGCTCGCCGGAGATCAGGATCTCGCCGTCGTCCTCGATCCGGATGGACACGCCGGGCAGCGGGCGGCCCACGGTGCCGATCCTGGTGGCGCTCGGCAGGTTCGCCGCGGCGGCGGGGGAGGTCTCGGTCAGGCCGTAGCCCTCGCAGATGTTCACCCCGATGCCCCGAAAGAAGTGCCCCAGCCGGGCGCCGAGCGGGGCGCCGCCGGAGATGGCGTCCCGGCACCGGCCGCCCAGCGCCGCCCGCAGCCTGCGGTAGACCAGCCGGTCGAAGACCGCGTGCTGGGCGCGCAGCCCCAGACCCGGCCCGGCGGCGGTCTCCAGCGCCTGGCTGTACGCGATGGCCACCTTCTCGGCCCGGTCGAAGATCTTCCCCTTCCCCTCGGCCTCGGCCTTCTGCCGCGCGCCGTTGTAGACCTTCTCGAAGACCCGGGGCACGGAGAGCACGAACGTCGGCTGGAACTCCTGCAGCTCGGCGACCAGGTTTTTGGTGTCCGCGCAGTGCGCCAGGGTGGCCCGGGCCTGCACCACGCCGATCTGGATGAGCCGGGCGAAGGCGTGCGCGAGGGGCAGGAAGAGCAGGGTGGACGCGCTCTGCCGGAACAGGTTCGGCAGCACCGGCACCGCGTTGGCGATGTCGGCGTACATGTTGCGGTGGGTCAGCATGCAGCCCTTGGGCCGGCCGGTGGTGCCGCTGGTGTAGATGATGGTGGCCATGTCGTCGGCCTTGACCCCGGAGCGGCGTACCTCGATCTCGGCCGGGTCGACCGACTCGCCGGCCGCGGTCAGCTCGTCGACCGCGCCCAGCTCGATCTGCCAGACCTGGCGCAGCTCCGGGAGCCGGTCCCGGACCCCGGCCACCAGGGTGGCGTGCGCGGCGGTCTCGACCACCGCGGCCACCGCCCCGGAGTCGGCGAGGATCCACGCGGCCTGATCGGCGCTGGAGGTCTCGTAGATCGGCACGGTGACCGCCCCGGCGGCCCAGATGGCGTAGTCGATCAGGGTCCACTCGTAGCGGGTGCGGCTCATCAGCGCGACCCGGTCACCGGGGGAGATGCCGGCGGCGACCAGGCCGCGGGCCACCGCGACGACCTCGTCGCGGAACTGCCGGCAGGTGACCTCCTCCCGGCCGCCGCCCGCGCCGCCCATCCGCCGGACGAACTGCACGGTGTCGGGGGCGATCTCGGCGTTTTCCCAGACCGGGCCGGTCAGGTTGGCCGCGTCGCCGACGGTGACGATCGGCGGGACGGAGAATTCGCGCACCTGCACTCCCTCGTGCTCGCACTGGCCGGCCGGGCCGTGGGTCGGCTCTGTCGAAACCTACCCGCCGGTGGGGTGGCCGCGGTGGGGAGGTTGCCGGCCCGGCTGGTGGATGCCGTACCGGCGGGTCCGGCGCGACGTCGGCGGGGTGGAGCGGGGCGGGCCGGGCCCCCGCCGGGTAGCCTCCCCCCATGGCGGACTCCTCCACCCAGTCGATCATCATCGGGGCGTCACCGGACCGGGTGGCGGCGGTCATCTGCGACTTCCCCCGCTATCCGGAGTGGGCCGAGGCGATCCGGCGGGCGGAGGTGGTCGAGGAGTACGAGGACGGCTACGCCAGCCAGGTCCGGTTCACCATCGACGCCGGCGTCATGGCCGACGAGTACGTGCTGGCCTACGAGTACGCCGAGGACCTTTCCCGGATCGAGTGGCACCTGGTGGCGCCCTCGAAGATGCAGAAGGTCCAGCGCGGGTCGTACGACCTGGTCGGCAACCCGGACGGCACCACCACGGTGACCTACACCCTCGAGGTGGAGCTCTCCGTGGCCATGCTCGGCATGTTTCGCCGCAAGGCCGAGAAGATGATCATGGATGCGGCGTTGAAGCAGCTCAAGCGCCGGGTAGAAGCACCCGGTGCGGCCCACTGACCCGACCGGCGATCCGGTCGCCACTCCAGAGGAGCCGACTCTCATGGGCACCACTGATCCAGCTTCGGCCCGGGAGGAGGCCGAGCGGCTCGTCGCCATGCTGCTGGCCACCGCCCGGCTGGCCGCCCCCTCGCCCGGGACGGGGCCCTGGGGCCCGCTCGGCGGGATCCTCGCGGGTGTGCTCGGCCACCCGCCGGGCAGCGGCGCCGCCGGTGACGGCGCCTCGGCGGCGTCCGAGGCGGCGAGCGGGGCCGGTTTCGCCACCGGGTCGCCCGAATGCTGTGTCTGCCCGGTCTGTCGGGGCATCGCCGCGCTGCGCGACCCGAGCCCGGAGTTCGCGGAGCGGCTCGCCACCGGCGCCGGCGATCTCGCCGCGGGGGTGGCCAGCCTGCTGCGCGCGTTCGCCCCGGCCGAGCCCGCAGCCCCCACCGACCCGGCCGGTGCCGGGGCGGCCGGAGACCCGACGGGGGACCACGTCTGGCGCGAGGCCACCCGTACCGGGCATGATTCTCAGCCGGCACCCGAGCAGGACGTGTGGTCCGCCGCCACCCGCGGGGAAGGCGCGGCCGCACCGGGGGCCACCGTGCCGCCCGCCGACGCCGCCGGGCCGGAGGCACCCGTGCCGAGCCGGCCGCCGGCCGGCCGGCCCGTCGTGCCCGCCTCGCGGGCATCCGACGAGATGGGCGCGGACGCACCAGGCGACGGGGCCTGACCACCGGACATCCCGGCAGCGCACGGCCGGTTCGGCCGATGTCGGGCAGCACAGCAGAGGGGAGTGGCAGCGGTGACGCTGACCATCGGAGTCGACGTCGGTGGCACGAAGGTGGCCGGCGGTGTCGTGGACGACACCGGCCGGGTTCTCGTGCACGCCCGACGGGACACCCCCGCCGACGACGTGGCCAAGACCCGGGACGTCATCATCGAGGTGGTCACCGAGCTGGCCACCGGTCGGCTGGTCCAGGCGGTCGGCATCGGCGCGGCCGGCTGGATCGACGCCACCCGCTCCACCGTGCTCTTCGCCCCCAACCTGGCCTGGCGGGACGAGCCGCTGCGCGCGTACGTCAGCCGGGCCGTCGGCCTGCCGGTGATCGTGGAGAACGACGGGAACGTGGCCGCCTGGGCGGAGTTCCGCCACGGCGCGGGCCGCGACGCCGAGGACTCGATGGTCATGTTCACCATCGGCACCGGCGTCGGCGGTGGCATCGTGCTCGGCGGCGAGCTGGTCCGCGGGGCCAACGGCATCGCCGCCGAACTCGGGCACATGCTCACCGTGCCAGACGGCCACCAGTGCGGCTGCGGCCGGCTGGGCTGCATCGAGCAGTACGCCAGCGGCAGCGCCCTGGTCCGCTTCGCCCGCGCCGCCGCCCGCCAGGAACCGCACCGGGCCACCGCCCTGCTGGAGCTGGCCGGCGGCGAGGCAGAGGGGATCACCGGGCCGATGGTGACCGCCGCCGCGCAGGGCGGCGACCCGGTCTCCGCCGAGGCGTTCGCTCAGGTCGGCCGCTGGCTCGGCACCAGCCTCGCGGACCTGGCGCAGATCCTCGACCCGCAGGTGCTGGTCGTCGGCGGCGGTGTGGTGGAGGCCGGCGACCTGCTGATGGGCCCGACCCGGCGGTCGTACCGGGACGCGCTGGCCCAGCGCAGTCGCCTCGCCGTCGCCGAGGTGCGCCCGGCCGAGCTGGGCAACGCGGCCGGCGTCATCGGTGCCGCCGACCTCGCCCGGCGGATCTGAGGTGGCCGGCCCGGGCGTACCGCTGCGGGTGGTGTCGTACAACATCCACGGCCAGCGGGACGACAGCGCCGCGCTCGCCGAGGTGGTCCGGGTGGCCGCCCCGGACGTGGTGATCGTCCAGGAGGGGCCGCGGCGGTTCCGCTGGCGGCAGAAGTGCGCCGCACTGGCCGACTCGTTCGGGCTGGTGGTGGCGGCCGGCGGCCTGCCCGCGCTGGGCAATCTGCTGCTGACCAGCCTGCGGGTGCGGGTGCTCGCCGCCCGGTGCCAGCGCTACCCGCTGACCCCGGGGCGGCACCTGCGCGGCGCCGCGTACGCCGAGTGCCTGGTGGGTGGCGTCCGGTTCCTGCTGGCCGGCTCCCACCTGTCCACCGACCCGACCGAGCGGCCGGTCCAGGCGAGCGCGTTCAAGCGGGAGCTGGCCGCGGCGACGTTGCCGGTGGTGGCCGGTGCCGACCTCAACGAGGGGCCGGACGGGTCGGCGTGGCGGACCGTCGCCGAGGGACTGACCGACGCCGCGGTCGCCGCGGGCCGGGCCGACTGGCACACCTTCCCGTGCGCCGGCCCGCGCCGGCGCATCGACGCCCTCTTCGTCGATCCGCGGATCGGCGTCGTCGAGTACGACGTGGTGGACACGCCGCGGAGCCGCCGGGCCAGCGACCACCTCCCGATCCTGGCCGACCTGCTGCTGCCCGCCGCCCCGTGAGCCACCGGCCGGCACTCGCCGCGTCGGGCTGGACAACGGCGGGCATTCTCGGCAGGATTTCGCACCGACCCGGCACACGTGCCGCACAAAGGAGATTTCTCCGGTGTCCTCCTCCACCGACCTCGGCCGCCCTGACGCGGAGCCGACGGGCGCCCTGACCCGGGACGGTCGCCCGGTCTCCGACCGGGGCGAGACGGTCTGCGTCATCGGCGCCGGCGCCAGCGGCCTCACCGCTGTGAAGAACCTTCGCGAGCACGGCTTCGGCGTCGACTGCTACGAGCGGGAGACGGGCGTCGGCGGCGCGTGGAACTGGCGGCACGACCGCAGCCCGGTGTACGCCAGCACCCACCTCATCTCGTCCCGGCCATTCACCCAGTTCCCCGACTTCCCGATGCCGGACGACTGGCCCGACTACCCGCACCACGCCCAGCTGCTGTCCTACTTCGAGCGTTACGCCGACCACTTCGATCTGCGCCAGCACGTCTGGTTCGGCACGGAGGTGGTCCGGGTGGAGCCGGTCGAGGGCGACCGGTGGGACGTCACCACCCGCAGCACCGGCGGCTACGGCCCGGAACGCACCTCCCGGTACGCGGCGGTGGTGCTCGCCAACGGACACAACTGGTCGCCGAAGCTGCCCCGCTACGAGGGGCTGGAGGAGTACCGCGGCGAGGTCATGCACGCCTCGTCCTACAAGGACCCGGCGCAGCTGCGCGGCAAGCGGGTGCTGGTGGTCGGCGCCGGCAACACCGGCTGCGACATCGCGGTCGAGGCGGCCCAGCAGGCGTCCCGCTGCTGGCACTCGGCCCGCCGCGGCTACTGGTACGCCCCGAAGTACGTCTTCGGCCGCCCGACCGACCAGGTCAACGACACCCTGCTCGCGCTGCGGGTGCCGCTGCGGCTGCGGCAGTGGCTCTACCACCGGACGCTGCGGCTGACCGTCGGCGACCTGACCCGCTTCGGCCTGCCCCGGCCGGACCACCGGGTCTACGAGACCCACCCGATCGCCAACAGCCAGCTCGTCTACCACGTCGGCCACGGGCAGATCACCCCGGTGCCGGACGTGGCCCGGTTCCACGACCGCACGGTGGCGCTGGCCGACGGGCGGGAGATCGACCCCGAGCTGGTCGTCTTCGCCACCGGCTACCTGCCCCGCTTCGAGTTCCTCGACGGGAAGGTGCTCGGCGACGCGGAGGGCACCGGCCGCCCCCGGCTCTGGCTGAACGCCTTCACCGCCGGCCATCCCACGCTGGCCGTGATCGGCCTGGTGCAGCCGGACTCCGGGCTCTTCCCCATCGCGCACTGGCAGAGCGTGCTCTTCGCCCGGCTGCTCGCCCTGCGCGCCACCCGGCCGGAGCGGGCCGCCGCCTTCGACCGCAAGGTGGTCGCCGGTCTGGGCGAGCGGTACGCGGCGAAGGTCAAGGACAGCACCCGGCACTGGTTCGAGGTCGGGCACGTCGACTACCTGCGCGCGCTCCAGCGCGCCCTCTACGACCTGGAGGGCAAGTGACCACCCCGAACTTCGCCATCGGAAGGCCGGCCCGGTGAGCGCGAGGAGTGCAGCGGAGCGGAGCCCCGCAGTCGCGAACGAAAGGTCGGCACAGTGAGCAGAGAGCGGGTCCGGGTCGTCCGCTCGTGGGAATGGGCCCGCCCGGAGCGCCCGGCCCGGCGCGAGGTGCTGGCCGAGGTGCCCGAGCTGGACGGGGCGAAGCCGCCGCTGCTCTTCGTGCCCGGGTTCGGGCACGGGGCGTGGGCGTTCGCTGAGCACTGGCTGGGGCACGCCGCGTCCCGCGGCTTCCCGGCGTACGCGCTGAGCCTGCGCGGGCACGGCGGCAGCGCGCCGGCACCGGAGGCGACGCTGCGGTCGTACACCCATGACGTGGTCCAGGCGGCGGCGGGCCTGCCGCGGCAGGCGGTGCTGGTGGGGCACGGGGCCGGCGCCCGGGTGGTGGCGCACGCCCTGGCCCGCTATCCGGCCCGGGCGGCGGTGCTGGTGGCGCCGGTGTTCGGCGGTTGGGCGACGTTCGGCACGGCGCTGCGCCGCAATCCCGCCGGCACCCTGCCGGCGGTCTTCGGCGGTCGGCTGCGGCTGTCCCGCCGGCAGCTGTTCAGCCGGGAGCTGCCCGACGGGGAGGCCCGCCGGTACGCCGCGCGGCTGGGCCGGGCGAGCCGGCGGGCGCAGTGGCAGCTGCTCACCGGGCGGCAGCCGGAGCCGGCGGTGGGCCGCCCGCCGGTGCTGGTGCTGGGCAGCCCGGACGACCGGGTGGTGCCACCGGCCGCGCTGGCGCGGGCCGCCCGCCGGTACGCCTCGGCCCCGCTGCTCTTTCCCGGCATGGGCCACGACCTGATGCTCGACGCCCGCTGGCGGGAGCCGATCGACGCGATCCTCGACTGGCTGGAGAAGAACCCGGCGCCGGCCGCCGGGTGACCGCCCGCCGGGTGAGAGACCGCAGGGTGAGAGGCCGCCGCCGGGGTCAGTCGGTCGTGGCGAGCCGGCGCAGCAGCGAGCCGCTCTCGTCCAGAGCGCTCAGGTACGACCGCGCCCAGGAATGGATGTCGTTGCGGCGCAGGTGCTCGCGCATCGCCCGCATCCGCGCGGCGACGTCCTCCGGCCTGGCGCGCAGCGCCGCCAGCAGACCCTGCTTGAGCCCGTCCAGGTCGTGCGGGTTGACCAGGTACGCCTGCTCCAGCTCGGCGGCGGCGCCGGCGAACTCGCTGAGCAGCAGCGCCCCGGTGTCGTCCGCCCGGGCGGCGACGTACTCCTTGGCGACCAGGTTCATCCCGTCGCGCAGCGGGGTCACCGCCATCACGTCGGCGACGCGGTAGAGGGCGACCAGCTCGGCCCGGTCGAACGGCTGGGTGAGGTAGTGGATGGCCGGCTCGCCGACCCGGCCGAACTCGCCGTTGATCCGGCCGACCTGGTGCTCCACCCGGTCGCGGAGGACCTGGTACTGCGCGACCCGGTCCCGGCTGGGCACCGCGACCTGGATCAGCACGGTGTCCCGCACCTTGACGTCGCCGCTGGCCAGCAGCTCGCGGTACGCCTTGAGCCGCTGCTCGATGCCCTTGGTGTAGTCCATCCGGTCGACGCTGAGGATGACCCGCTCGGGGGAGCCGAGGTCCTCGCGGAGCCGGCGGGCACGGTCGGCGACCTCGGGCCGGGCGGCGAGCGCGGCCATCTCGGCGGCGTCGATGGAGATCGGGAAGGCGCCGATCCGGACCACCCGCTCGCCGACGCCGATCCGCCGGTCGGTGGCGGGCAGCCCGAGCACCTTGGCCGCCAGTTGGGCGAAGTTGTGCGCGGCCTGGGCCCGCTGGAAGCCGATCAGGTCGGCGCCGAGCATGCCGCGCAGCAGCTCGCCCCGGCGGGGAAGCTGCATGAACAGCTCGGGCGGCGGGAACGGCACGTGCAGGAAGAAGCCGATCCGCAGGTCGGGACGGAGTTCCCGGAGCAGCCCCGGGACCAGTTGCAGGTGGTAGTCCTGCACCCAGACCACGCCGTCCGGCTCGGCCGTCGCCGCGGCGGCCTCGGCGAACCGCTGGTTGACCCGCTGGTACGCCTCCCACCAGCGGCGGTGGTACTCGGGCTGCTCGACCGCGTCGTGGTAGAGCGGCCAGAGGGTGGCGTTGGCGAAGCCCTCGTAGTGGTCGCGGAGGTCGTCGCCGTCGAACGGCACCGCGTGCATCCGGACGCCGTCCACGTCGGGTAGACGCGGTGCGGGACCGATGTCGCCGGCCCAGCCGACCCAGGCGGCCGGGGTGTGCCGGACCAGCGGGTGCAGGGCGCTCACCAGGCCGCCGGGGCTGCGGCGCCACTCGAAGGCGCCGTCGGGCGCCACACTGTCGTCGATGGGCAGGCGGTTGGCCACCACCACGAGGGGACTCTGTCGCATCTCGGGCATTCCGATCAGCCGAGGACCGACCACCGGAGCGACGGACAACCCGGACAGCCGGTGCGGGAAGTGACGCACGTATTCCTACTGACCGTAAGTTACACCACTGTTACAGAGTCGGCCCGGCTGGGCGGCTGTCCTGCGATGCGGGCGGTGGGCGGGGCGGGTCAGACGACGGCGCCGTCGTCCGGGTCGTCCTCGTCGGAGTCGCCGGGACGCAGCCGCCAGATCAGCGTCACGAAGCCGGCCAGGATGCCGGTGACGCCGAGCAGCGTCACCACCGACGGGTCGGTGACCGGCAGCACGGCGGGGGAGAGGAAGAGCACGAACCCGACCACGATGCAGAGCACGCCGATCACCGCGTACTTGGAGAAGCGTGGCAGCGGGGGCGGCGGTGGCGGGGTGTAGTGCCCCTCGTCGTCGGGCAGGTCGGCGCCGAAGGTGTCCAGCCCGTCCAGGAGCGAGGGCTCGTCGGGCGTGCCGCGGTTGACCGAGATCCCGGAGACGTCCGCCGCGTACGGCAGGCGCCGCACGTCGGTGGCGGTGGGGGCGGTGGTCTCCTCGGCGCGGCCGCCGGTGCCCGCCCCGGCCGGGTCGACGGAGTCGTCGACGTCCTCGGCGGCCGGCCACGGGCGGCTCCCGGCCGTCGGCGCGGTGTGGAAACCGGCCACGATCTTCGCCCACTCGGCCTCGACATCCGGCTCGTCCCGATTCGGCTCCTTGGCGTCCTCGTCGGCGAGTTGGGTGAGGTAGTCCCGGGCGGTGGTCAGGTGGGAGCGGTCGACGTAGAGCCGGTCGACCGGGCGGGACGGCACGGTCGTGGTGCGGGTCACCGGGTTCAGGTCGGCGCTGGGTTGCAGGTACGCGGCGATGCCGCCGGCGGCGAGCACGTCGAGCAGGTGTTCGCCGACGCGCGGATCGACGTCGCCCGCGACCGCGTACTCGGCCGCGTCGAGCCCGTTGTCCCGCCGCCCCCGGCGGGCCCCACCCGCTGACACCGGACACCCTCCTCGCCGCACCCGTCGGTGCGTCCCGATCCGACGCTCCGTACGCCGTGCCCTGAATCGTGACACGCCAGGTGTGGTTTCCGGGAGTGTCTTGTGGCGCGGCGTACGGAGTCGGAGCCTGCCGCTGGTCGTGGCATGGCCTCATACCGGCCGGGCCATGATGAGCCCGAACGGCGGCCCGCGATGCCGTGAGGGGATTGGCTTGGGCTGCGGGCTTCTCCTCATGACAGGTTCACCTGAGGTGAGTCTTGCCCTCCGGGTACTGGCTGGCCTGAACCACCAAAGCGTCCCAATCCTTTTGCACTTGCACGAGTTCGGTCGCGTGATCGGTAGCGAACTGTTGAATTACGGGGCCGGCGTTCTGAAGGGCGATGATGCGGATCGGCTTGCGGCAGTGGGCGTCCGCAGCCGCGGCTGCCCTTTCCTTGGCAACTGCCGCCTCCCATTTCGCGCCTCGAGGCGCCGCCTCCCCCGGAGCGGCCTGTCCCACCGTCTCCTGGATCTTGGTAATCAGGTCCTCATAATCGCTCGCCGGAGCGGCAGCGTCCCGCATGCACGGTTCATACTGCTTTGCGACTTCGGCAACCTCCGGCTCTCGCTCCAATGAGGCGATCATGTCCAGGAACTTGTCATTGAGTTCATGTGAAGATTGGGGGAAGTTGACGTCAACGGCGACTCGGGGGGAACACCTGGAAAGGCTTGCCAGATAGTCGCCCTGCTGTTTGGCGTCGAGCCGTTCAAAGCCAGGATTGGGTGCATCGTCGTTGGCAAACGGGGCTAGGCGCTGGTGCTGCTCAGCGACGCCCAGCGAGTCAGCTCGCAGTGGCGCGAGCCACCTTCCGGCCCCCGTGCCCATGATGAGCCGATCCCTGCCGGCATACATATCGATGAAGGGCGGTGTAGTCCCAGCCGTTGCTCTTCATGCAGGATGTGACTTGGTCCTGTACTAGTCGGTATTGGAGGATCTCGCCCGCTCGACGCTGGCGGGCGCTTCCACCGATGATCTCCGACAGCTCTTGTAGGCGTTCGTCCGCTGCTGCTGCGGCGGCGGGATTGAGCTTTGGAACGCGGGGCTTGGTCTGGAGTGCCAAGCCTGTGAGGACCGCTGCGGAGAGGGCGCTCGCAGTCAGGATGAAGTAGGTCGAACGCCGGCGAAAGAGCGTGCTCACGCGAACCTCTTTCTAGCTGGCACGAAGGTGCTGGACGGGCGCCGATCAACAGGCGCTGCTGGTGGGGCTTCCTCCCGAGAACTCACTCCACGTGCCGGAGGAGTTGATCTTCCACCATCTGATTGAGCAGTTTGTGCTCGTGTTGAAGTTGACGTTAATGGTGTTGATTGAGATGTCGCTTCCGGGTCCGTCGGTGTACTGGTAACTGCTCGTGTTGTTGTCCGGGCCGTACATGCCGCCGACCTTCTGATTGGCAGGTCCGAGCTCCCCGTGCATCGAAGTGGCTACGACCTTCCGGGGTGGCCCAGTCGAACCAACTGTCGACGCAATAACCGCTGGACAGGACGCTCATTGATGCATCGGACAGCATGGTGCTGGCTTCGGCAAGACCCGACGAGGTCGCTGGCGAAGGGCCGCTCCGATGCTGGCGGGTGTCGCCTGACCAGGGCTCTGGGTCCATAAAGGTGGCACCGGGACAAGTTGAGACCGGTTCTGGGAGTGGTTGTGGCGTGCCGCACTTGGTTCGTAGGCTCTGTGCCGACAGTCCCGCTCGCCGACGGCGCCCCGGACGTCGGGGGAGCCCCGGCGGCCCGCGCCGGATAGCCCGGTGGCCGTGTTGGTCAGCGTCTCTGCCTGGAAGGACTCCGGTGCTGTACTGGCTGCTGAAGTACATCATCCTCGGCCCGCTGCTGAGGCTGATCTTCCGCCCGCAGGTCGAGGGGCTCGAGCACGTCCCGGAGACCGGCCCGGTCATCCTGGCCAGCAACCACCTCTCCTTCTCCGACTCGATCTTCACCCCGCTCGTCGTCAAGCGAAAAGTCACATTCATCGCCAAAGCGGAGTACTTCACCGGTAAGGGGATCAAGGGCTGGCTGACGAAGATGTTCTTCGTCGGCTCCGGCACCATCCCCGTCGACCGGTCCGGCGGGCAGGCCGCCCGCGCCGCGCTGGACACCCAGCTCGAGGTGCTGCGGGCCGGCGGGATCGCCGGCATCTACCCCGAGGGCACCCGCTCGCCCGACGGCCGGCTCTACCGGGGCAAGACCGGGGTGGCCCGGCTCGCCCTGGAGAGCGGCGCGCCGGTGGTGCCGATGGCGATGCTCAACGCCGACGAGATCCAGCCGCCCGGCCAGCTCGTCCCCAACATCAAGCGGGTCCGGATCCGTTTCGGCGCGCCGCTGGACTTCTCCCGCTACGCCGGGATGACCGGCGACCGGTTCGTCGAGCGGGCCGTCACCGACGAGATCATGTACGAGCTGATGGAGCTCTCCGGCCGCGAGTACGTCGACAGGTACGCGCAGAAGGTGAAGAGCCGGCCGGCGCAGGCGCTCCCCGCCTGACGTCCGGCCGCCGCGACGACGCCGGACAGCACCCACCCGGTCACGCGGGTCAGCAGGCGACCGCGGGACCGGTGTCGGGCACCGGCCGGCGGGCCAGCGCGAGCAGGCCCGGCGCCTCGTTGCGCTGGGCGAAGGCGCGTACCTCGGCCAGCGGCGCGGTGATCGCCGCGCGATCGCCGGCCAGGTCCAGCTCGGCCGTGGCCAGGGCGAGGGCCAGCATCCGGTCGGTCACGTTCGGGATCCGGCCGTAGATCTCCGCGGCCGCCAGGTGAAGCTCGCCGGCCCGCCGGTGGTCGCCGTCCGCCGCCGCGAGGGCCGCGGTCACCGTCCGCAGCGCCGCCTCCGACCAGGGCGTCCGATGCCCGACCCGGTCCAGCATCGCCCGGACCCGCACCGCCGCGTCCCGGCCGGCCAGGGCCGCCGCGTACGCCGACACGGCGATCCACTCGCCGCTGGCCAGCGCGGGCACCGCCGACCACGAGTCGGCCAGCTCGTCGACCAGCTCCGCCGCCTCGTCCGTACGCCCCTGCAGGGCGCGGCAGAGCGCGGCCATGCCGAGCATGGTCCAGTGCGGCCGATGGAAGCCGCTGCGGCGGGCGGTGTCCAGCGCTGCCGCCACGTCGTCCCGGTGCCGGGGCGCCTCCGGCGCGGTGCCGTCCCGCCCGGCGGGGGCCGACCGGGACGCCGGGGGCACCGGCTGGCCGCGGAGCACCAGCAGGCACGAGCGCAGCCCGCGGACCTGCATGTCCCAGCCGCCGGTCGGAGTGTCCACGAACGCGTCGGCGGCGGCGATCAACCGGGCGAAGTCCCCGGCGAAGTACGCCCGCATCGCCTCGGCCGAATAGCTGGTGGCCAGGGTCTGGCCGCTGCCCTTCGCCGCCGGGGCGGTGGCCATCAGCGCGTCGGAGCGCAGGCAGTCGCCCTCCTCGTTGAGCGCGAACCCCAGGTTCTGCAGGGCCCGGGGCAGCGCCAGCAACTGCTGGGCCCGGCTGGCCTCGACCAGCGCGTGCAGCTCGTCCAGCCCGGACCGGTCGCCGGCCTGGTAGCGGGCGGTCGCCGCGGTGATCCGCGCATTGACGTTGATCTCGACGAGCCCGAGCCGCTCGCCGATCCCGGCGGCCGTCTCCGCCGCGGCGACCGCCGCGTCCCGCTCGTAGTTGAGCATGTGCAGCCGGCCCAGCTCGGCGTACGCGTCCGCCTTCTGGGCGCTGTCCGGCAGCGGCTCGAACAGTTCCACCGCCCGGCCGAGGCAGGCCACCGCCGCGCCCCGGTCGGCGCGCAGCCAGGCCGCCTGGCCGAGCAGGGTCCAGGCGCGGGCGGCGCAGGCCTCGTCGCGGTGCGCGAGCAGCCGGTCGGCGAGCGCGTGCAGCTGCTCGGGCCCGCCGCCGGAGAGGAACGCGTTGCCGTCCCGGTAGAACGAGATCTCGGTGCTCAGCAGCTCCAGTTGCAGCCGGCCGACCGGGTCGCTGTCGTCGGCCAGGCTCAGCGCCCGGCCGGCATGGGCGGCCGCCGCGTCCAGCCCGTGCAGGGCGTACGCCCGGCGGGCCGCCCGGTGCAGCGCGGCGCGGGCCGGGCCGGCGTAGCGGTGGGTGTCCAGCCCCAGCGTGCGGGCGATCTCGTGGGCCGCCCACCGGTGGTGCGCGAGCACCTCGGCCAGGTCGGTGTCGCGGCTTTGCGACAGCGCGTCCAGCCAGTCCGCGGTCCGCTCGTGTCGGGCCACCCGTTCGGTGCGCGGCAGCCGCTGGTAGCAGACGTCCCGGACCAGGACGTGCCGGAAGCGGAACTCCGGCTGCCCGGCCATCGTGGACGCCGCCTGCTCGTGCACGAAGTCACGCTGCTCCAGCCGGCGCAGGGCGCGCTCCACCGACTCGACCGGCTGGCCCAGCGCGGCGGCCACCGCGCCCGGCCAGAACTGCACGCCCACCACCGAGGCGGCCAGCAGCACGGCCCGGTCCTTGGCGTCGAGCAGGTCGACCCGGTTCGCGATCACCGCGTGCACGCTCTCCGGCATGGGCAGGTCGAGGTGCTTCTCCAACGACCAGCCGCGCCCGGACCGGCGCAGCGCGCCCTGCTCGATGAGCATCCGGACGTACTCGTGGGCGTAGAGCGGGTTGCCGCCGGCGACCTCGACCAGCGGCGTGAGCATCTCGGCGGGGAACGCGGCCTGACCGAACATGTGCGCGTAGAGCGAGGCGATGCCGGTGTCCCGCAGCGGGGGCAGGGTGATGGTGACCGAGCCGGTGATGGTCCCCGCCCAGGTCGGGTCCCGGTCGACCAGCTCCGGGCGGGCGGTGCAGAGCAGCAGCAGCGGCACCTCGCGGGCAGCCGCGCCGAGCAACTCGACGAAGCGCAGCATCGCGTCGTCGGCCCAGTGCAGGTCCTCGAAGACCAGCACGGTGGGGCGTCGGGCGGCCAGCGCCAGCAGGAATCGTCGCCACGCCGACTCGGCCTCCTCGGCGGGCAGCGCGGCGCCGGCCAGCCCGACCAGCGGCCGCAGCGCGTCGACGATCCGGTCCCGCTCGGCCGGGCCGACCAGTTCGGTGACGGCCGCGGCGAGCCGCTGCGCCGCGGTCGACGCCGGGTCGGTGTCGAGGATGCCGGCCTCGGTCTTCACGACGTCGGCCAGCGCCGCGAAGGTGACGTTCTCGCCGAACGGCGGGCATCGCCCGGTACGCCAGGTCAGCGGCTCGTCGACCAGCCGCAGGGCGTGCCGGTAGAGCTCGCGGACCAAGCGGCTCTTGCCGATGCCGGCCCGACCGAAGACGGTCACGACCTGGGGCAGCCGGTCCCGCAGCGACCGGTGCAGGGCGTTGACCAGCAGGCCCAACTCGTGCTCGCGGTCGATCAGTGGGGTGGTGTCCGGCTCCCGGTCGGTCGGCTGCCGGCGTACCGGGGCCAGGGCCAGCCAGACCTCGGTGGGGGTGGAACGCCCGCGGAGGGTGACCGGCGGCTGCTCCTCGTAGCGGATGGCGTCCCTGGTCAGTGCGTGGGTGGTGCCGCAGACGAGCACCCCGCCGGGCGGTGCCACCGACTGCATCCGGGAGGCGGTGTTGACCACGTCGCCGGCGACGATCGCCTGCCCGCCGTGCCGGGCGGCGGCCACGTCCACCAGCGCCTCGCCGGTCGCCACGCCGACCCGGAAGCGCAGCCCGTCGTGGCCGGTCGGGGCGAACCGGGTCAGCACCCGTTGCAGCTCCAGCCCGGCTCGTACGCAACGCAGCGCGTCGGTCTCGGTGGCCACCGGCGCCCCGAACAGCGCCATCACGGCGTCGCCGATGTACTTCTCGACCACCCCGCCGTACTGCCCGACCACCCGTTTCGCGGCCGAGAAGAAGCCGGTCTGCATGCCGCGGACCTGCTCCGGGTCGGTCCGCTCGACGTACGGCGTGAAGTCGATCAGGTCGACGAAGAGGACGCTGACCCGGCGACGGTCCTCCTGCGTCACCGCGGCCGGCGGCCGGGCGTCGGACCGGGGCACGCCGCACGAGGTGCAGAAGGCCACATCGACGGCGAGCGGGCGTAGGCAGTGCGGGCAGACCGCCCCCAGCTCCGCGCCGCAGCCGCCGCAGAAGCGGTCGCCTTCGGCGGCGGTACGTCCACAACGGTCACACTGCGCGGAGATGACACCCCTCCACTGGTGGATCCTCCGACCGGTCCCGGTCGGGCGCCGCCCCCGCGGCGTCCACCGTGAGTATCGCCGCCGCCGATGCTGTCGGGTACCAGGCTGTTGGCTTGTGGACACTCGTCCGGGCGGTCGGCTGGGTCGGTCAGGGACTAGATTCACGTACCGAATGACCGTGATCAAGGGAGACACGCCGTGGTGTACGTCAAGCTGGAGAACGACTGGACCGACGCCGACGGGGTCGCGCACTCGGCGGGGGAGTCCGTCGACGTGGACGCGGCCACCCTCGCCGCGCTCCAGGCCGAGGGCATCGTCAGCGAGGGGTCCGGCGGTGGCGACGAGGCCGCCAACTGGATGGGCCCGACCGGTGCCACCACGAACTGGATGGGGCCGACCAGCACCAACCCCTGACACCGCTCGGGTGAGCCCGAGGACGCGGCCGTGGCGAGATGCGCCACGGCCGCGTCACACGTTCAGCGGTCGTTCATCCCGGCGCGGCGGCGCAGCGCGGCCACGTCGGTCACCACGATCCGGCGGCCCTCGGTACGCAGCCAGCCCCGGCTGGCGAACGAGCCGATCGCCTGGTTGACGCTCTGCCGGGAGCCGCCGGCCATCTCGGCGAGCTGGCTCTGGTTGAGCTCGATCGTGATCATCGGGGCCTGGCTCTCGCCGGCCAGCCGGACCAGCGTCTTGGCCACCCGGCCGGGCAGGTCGAGGAAGACGTGGTCGGCGTTCTGCTCGGTCAGCCGGCGGATCAGCCCGCCGAGCGAACGCATCACCGCGTCGAGGATGCGCGGGTTGGAGTGCACCAGCTCCATGAACGCCGGGCGGGACAGCGCCAGGGCCGCGCAGTCCTCGATGGCCTCCGCCGACGCCGACCGGGTCGAGGCGTCCAGCAGGGAGACCTCGCCCAGGACGTCGGGCGGCCGGATCACCGACAGCACGGCCCGCTCGCCGGTCGGCGCGGTGCGGAACACGGCCACGGCCCCCCGGCGCAGCACGATGAGCGACTCGCCCGGGTCGTTCTCCACGAACAGCAACTGACCCTTGCGGTACGTACGCGGCACCGCCGCGGCGATGACCCGCTGTCGTACCTCCGGCTCGAGTCCGGCGAACATCTCCACGCCCGTGAGCGCGTCACCCGGCTCCGGCAGGCGAACCTCCACGGCCCAACCCCTCCCCGGTCAAGGACCACAACTCGCTCACCGGGTGAACCCGGCCTCCCGGCACGAGGCATCTGAACCGGTTCGGCGTCCGGTAGCGGTACACATCAGATCATGACGCTCCGGTCGCGTGCTGTACACCCCCGGAGACACTTCCGTGACCGTGGCGAGCTGCGCCGCAGGCAGCGCCGCGACCTCGGTGCACGCCCCGGCGAGCGACGGCCGGCGACGGTGGGCGAGGATGACGGGGATGGTCTACCGCTACTTCTACGACTGTGAGTTCATCGAGGACGGCCGGATCGTCGACCTGGTGTCGATCGGCGTCGTCGACGAGTACGGCCGCGAGTTCTACGCGGTCTCCACCGAGTTCGACGACTCCCGGGCCGTGCCCTGGGTGCGCCGCAACGTGCTCGACAAGCTTCCCTCCCCGGCCGACCGTGCCTGGCGGTCCCGCGAGCGCATCCGCGACGACCTGTACGAGTTCCTGCTGGAGCCCGTGCGGGACCGGCCGGGCGAGCAGCTCGAGCTGTGGGCCTGGTACGCGGCGTACGACCACGTGGTGCTGGCCCAGCTGTGGGGGGCGATGCCGGCACTGCCCCGGGAGATCCCGCGGTTCACCAAGGAGCTGCGTCAGCTCTGGGACGACCGGGGCCGGCCGAGGCTGCCCGACGCCGAGGCGGACCGGCACGACGCCCTGGTCGACGCCCGGCACAACCTGGCGCGGTGGCGGGCGATGACCGATCAACCTACTGCTCGGTAGCCCCGGGGTGCAGTGTCGTCGGGCACCCGCGCGGGCTACAGTGCGCTCAGACGGCCCGCCCCGGGCCGGCAACGGCGCCGATGGTCTGATCTGACACATATCCTGGGGCTTATCCGGGCTTGACCTGATGCTCCAGGAGGATGAGCAGATCATGCGTATCGGCGTGCTCACCGGCGGCGGCGACTGTCCTGGTCTCAACGCGGTCATTAGGGCGGTCGTCCGCAAGGGCGTCGCCACCTACGGTCACGAGTTCGTGGGCTTCCGGGACGGCTGGAAGGGCCCCCTGGAGGGCCTGTCCAGGCCGCTGGGCATCGCGGAGGTCCGGGGCATCCTGCCCCGCGGCGGCACCATCCTCGGCTCGTCGCGGACCAACCCGTTCAAGATCGAGAACGGCGTCGAGCGGATCAAGGAGAACCTGGCCGCCCAGGGCGTCGACGCGCTGATCGCCATCGGCGGCGAGGACACCCTCGGCGTCGCCACCAAGCTGCACGAGCTGGACGTCAAGGTCGTCGGCGTGCCGAAGACCATCGACAACGACCTCGGCGCCACCGACTACACCTTCGGCTTCGACACCGCGGTCAACATCGCCATGGAGGCTATCGACCGGCTGCACACCACCGCCGAGAGCCACCACCGCACCCTGGTGGTCGAGGTGATGGGCCGGCACGCCGGCTGGATCGCGCTGCACGCCGGCCTCGCCGGGGGCGCCAACGTGATCCTGCTGCCCGAGCGGCAGTTCGACGTCGACCAGGTCGCCGGCTACGTCGAGAAGCGCTTCCAGCACCAGTACGCCCCCATCGTCGTGGTCGCCGAGGGCGCCCACCCGCTCGAGGGCCAGATGGTGCTGCACACCCAGGAGCTGGACGCCTTCGGCCACGTCCGTCTCGGCGGCATCGGCCAGTGGCTCGCCGAGCAACTGGAGGCGAAGACCGGCAAGGAGGCCCGCACCGTGGTGCTCGGCCACATCCAGCGCGGTGGCACCCCGAGCGCCTTCGACCGGGTCCTCGCCACCCGCCTCGGCCTGCACGCGATCGACGCGGCGCACGAGGGCGACTGGGGCAAGATGGTCGCGATGAAGAGCACGGACATCGTCCGCGTCCCCCTCGCTGAGGCCACCCGGGAGCTGAAGACCGTGCCGCTGGAGCGGTACGCCGAGGCCGAGGTCTTCTTCGGCAGCTGACCGACGACCGGTGGCGCGGTGGGCCCGGGAGGGTACCGCCGCGCCCCGCCGCCATCGAGAGGGGTACGGCGTCATGGCACCCGAGGTGCACACGGTCGCGGTGATCGGCGCGGGCAAGATCGGCGAGCTGATGCTCTCCGGGCTGCTCCGCTCCGGCTGGCCGGTCGAGCGGCTGCTCGCCACCGCCCGGCGCCCCGCCCGCGCCGAGGAGCTGACCGCCCGGTACGGCGTCCGGGTCGTCGACAACGTCACCGCGGTCGACGAGGCGGCGGTGCTCGCCATCTCGGTCAAGCCGCAGGACGCGGCGGCGCTGCTTGACGAGGTCGGCCCGAAGGTGCCGGCCGACAAGCTCGTCATCTCGCTCTGTGCCGGCCTGCCCACCAGCTTCTTCAGCCGGCGCCTGCCGGAGGGCACCCCGGTGGTCCGGGTGATGACCAACACCCCGGCGCTGGTCGACCAGGCGATGAGCGCCATCTCGGCCGGCGCGCACGCCACCGCCGCACACCTGGCCCTCGCCGAGGAGATGTTCAAGCCGCTCGGCGCCACCATCCGGGTCCCCGAGTCCCAGCAGGACGCGGTGACCGCCCTCTCCGGCTCCGGTCCCGCCTACTTCTACCTGCTGGTCGAGGCCATGATCGACGCCGGCATCCTGCTCGGCCTGCCCCGCCAGGTGGCGCACGAGCTGATCGTGCAGACCGCGATCGGCTCGGCGGTGATGCTCCGCGACTCCGGCGAACACCCGGTCAAGCTCCGCGAGGCCGTCACCTCGCCCGCCGGCACCACCATCAACGCCATCCGTGAGCTGGAGAACCACGGCGTACGCGCGGCCATGCTCGCGGCCCTGGAGGCCGCCCGCGACCGCGCCCGCGAACTGGCCGCCCAAGCCGAGTGAGCCGGCCCCACCCGTACTCACCGCTTATCCTTCACCGGTGCCGGCACGTCTGTCGCCCCGTCTCGCCGCGATCGTCACCGCGCTGCCCCTCCAGCCACACTCCCGCGTCCTCGAAATCGGGTGTGGGCCCGGGGCAGCCGCACGAGCAGTCGCAGCCCGACTCACCACCGGCCACATCCTGGCCATCGACAGATCCGCCATCGCCATCGCCCAGGCGGCAGCCGTCGCGTCAGACGAGATCACGTCGGGCCGCATGAGCGTCCGTCAGGTCGCGGCCGAAGACTTCACCCTGCAGGCACACGAAGAGCCGTACGACATCGTGTTCGCCGTCCGCGTTGGCGCCCTCGACGGGCGACACCCCCAGGCTGGTCAGCGGGTGCTGCAGCGTATCGCCGTGGCGACCAAGGCAGGTGCCCGGCTCTTCATCGACGGTGGCGATCCGCTTCGGGAACTACCCATTCCGCGGTCCTGAGCCACCGAAGGGCACAGTGACGTGCGCCGGGTCGCACGAGGCCGGTCACGCGTCTGTCGAAAACCTTCAGCGACCAAGATCCGTCTGGTAATGATTTGTATCTATAGGGGTCTATCGACAGCGAGTGCAAAACGTTGATCTTCCGTCCTGGATCAATCTATTGATATCAATCTCCCACTATCACTTCCCACCCCCAGGAGTGCGACGTGCGGAGATCCCGTCTTGCCACCCTCGCCCTGACCCTGGCGTCATCGCTCGGCGTCACGCTGGCTCTGGCCGCCCCTGCCCAGGCCGCCGCGACCGACCGGTACGTAGCATTGGGCGACTCGTACGCCTCCGGCGTCGGCGCCGACAACTACACCTCGGAGAGCGGAAGCTGCATGCGCAGCAACAACGCGTACCCCGCGCTCTACAACGCCAACATCAGGCCGGTCTCGTACCGCTCGGTGGCCTGTTCCGGCGCGACCACGGCCGACGTCATCAACAGCCAGCTCGCCGCGCTGTCGTCGACCACGACCCTGGTCAGCATCACCGTCGGTGGCAACGACGTGGGCTTCTCGAACATCATGACCACCTGCGTGCTGCAGGGTGAGAGCCAGTGCGTGGCCGCCGTCCAGGCGGCTGAGGACAAGGCTCGGACCGAGCTGCCCGGCAAGCTCGCCAACGTCTACAACGGCATCAAGAGCCGGGCGCCCTCGGCCCGGGTGGTGGTCGTCGGCTACCCGGTCTTCTACCAGCTCGGCACGGTCTGCGTCGGACTCAGTGCGACCTCCCGCGCGAAGATCAACGAGGGCATCAACCTGCTGGACGACATCACCAGGACGGCGGCCACCTCGGCCGGCTTCAAGTTCGCCGACGTCCGGTCGATCTTCGTCGGCCACCAGCTGTGCAGCTACGGCGAGAAGTGGCTGCACGCCTTGAACTACCTGAACCTCACCATCTCGTACCACCCGACGGCCGCGGGGCAGTCCGGCGGCTACTACCCGGTCTTCCGCTCCGTCGCCGGCTGACCGGGGCGCGGCCCCCCGCTCCGGTCCGCCTGACGGCCGGAGCGGGGGCGCCGTGGAGCCCGGAAGGAGAGCGTCCCGGGCTTGCCGGCAGGAAACAGGTTCAGTAGAGCAGGTACGGACGCCGCCGCTGCTCGAAGCCCGACAGCTCGTCGGCCCAGGCGCCGACCACGTCGTCCACCTCGGCGCCCGCGTCGATCATCGTGCGGAGCCGGGGCGAGCCGGTCAGCTTGTCCACCCAGTACGGCCGGGCGGCGTCGTACGAGTCGAACCGCCACGCGAACGCCGGGTACCTGCGCGCCTCCACCAGCATCGCCACCGCGGTGCGGATGGGGTCGTAGACGGCCCGGTCGACGACCTTGATCTCGACGCCCGCGCAGAGCTTGTTCAGCAGGGCCGGCTTCTGGCCCGCCGACGTCGGCGAGAAGTACGCCTCGCGGAACTCGACACCCGGCAGCCCCCGGGCGTTGAGCCGGTCCCCCCAGTGGTGGTCGAAGTCGTTGGCGTTCCCGCCGATCAGCTCGAACGGCCGGCAGGTGCCCCGCCCCTCCGTGATCGAGGCGACTCCCTCGAAGAGGCAGGTGCCGGGGTAGACCAGCGCGGTGTCGGGAGTGGGCATGTTGGGGCTGGGCATCACCCAGGGCAGGTCGGTGTCGGCGGCGAGCAGGTCGCGCTTCCAGTGCTTGCACCGGACGACCTCCAGCTCGACCGACCGTCCGGCGTCGGCGGGCAGGAACTCCGCGTTGAAGAGCCGGGCCAGTTCGCCGACGGTCATGCCGTGCTGCTGGACGATCTCCTTCAGTCCCACGCCCGACGTGTAGGCGGGGGTCATCATCGGCCCGTACGCCCGGCCGCCGACCGGATTGGGCCGGTCGAGGACGACGTACCGCTTGCCGACCCGGGCCGCCGCGACCATGGAGGTGTACATCGTCCAGATGTAGGTGTAGAACCGGGCTCCGACGTCCTGGATGTCGAAGACGACCGTGTCCACGGCGGCCTGGGTGAGCAGGCTCTCCCACTTCGCCTGGCTCGCGCCGTACGCGTCGTAGACCGTGATGCCGGTGCGGGCGTCCGTCCCGGTGCCCTCGCTGCCGCCGGCCTGGGCGGACCCGCGGAATCCGTGCTCGGGGCCGAACGCCGCGACGACCTGCACGCGGCCCGACGCGTGCATCAGGTCGACGAGGTGCCGGTACGCCGAATCCACGCCGGTGGGGTTGGACACCACCCCCACCCGCTGGCCGGCCAGTGCGGCGAAGCCGGAATCGACCAGCATGTCCAGGCCGGTCGCGACCCGCTTGATGCCGGGTACGGCCTGCCCCGGGGTGCCCGGGGCCGCCGCGGCGACCGTGCCCGCGGCGACCGCGCCCGCGCCGGCCAGGAATTTTCTGCGCTCCATGAGGACCTCCTCGTCCGAGGTCATTGAAACTTAGCTACGTCTCAATGCTCGGTCAAGGAAGGTTCCCTACAGGCTGGGCCGGCGTCAGCCGGTCGGCAGCACCTTCTCGATCGTGGCGCGCAGCTCGGGGGAGTCCGGGGCCACCTGGGGGGCGAACCGGGCGGCCACCGTGCCGTCCGGGGCGACCAGGAACTTCTCGAAGTTCCACCGCACGTCGCCGGTGTGCCCGTCGGCGTCGGGGGTGGACACCAACTCGGCGTAGAGCGGGTGCCGGCCCGGCCCGTTGACGTCGACCTTCTCCGTCAGCGGGAAGGTCACGCCGTAGTTGACCTGGCAGAACTCCTCGATCTCGGCGGCCGTGCCGGGCTCCTGGCCGGCGAACTGGTTGCACGGCACCCCGAGCACGGTCAGACCCCGGTCGGCGTAGGAGTCGGCGAGGGCCTGGAGGCCGGCGTACTGCGGGGTCAGGCCGCACCGGGAGGCCACGTTGACCACCAGCAGGGCACGGCCGCGGTACCGCCCGAGGTCGGCGGGACCGCCGGTGAGGGCGTTGATCTCCACGTCGAAAACGCTCATGGGGCGAGGCTACGCGCCGGCCCGGGGCCTGATCCGCGCCGCTGGCGTAAATCGACGCATTTACATCTTGACGAAGTGATGACGGCGTGAGTAGCGTCTCTGCAATCAATTTGGAAAGTTTCCTAACTGTTTAGGGAGACGCCGATGAAGAGATCGCTCCGCCGGGCCCTCTGGGCCACCGGTGCCGTGGTCGCGCTGGCGGTCGCGGCGGTACCGATGGCGACCGCGTCCGCCGCGGGCAGCGTGACCGCCACCTTCGCCAAGGTGCAGGACTGGGGGACCGGTCACGAGACGAAGGTGACCGTCACCAACGGCACCAGCGCCAGCGTGGACACCTGGCGTGTCGAGTTCGACCTGCCCGCCGGCACCACCATCAGCACCTTCTGGGACGCCGACGTCACCAGCAGCGGGAACCACTACGTCGCGGTGAAGAAGAGCTGGGCCGGGCCGCTCGCGCCGGGCGCCAGCTTCAGCTGGGGCTACAACGGCACCGGGTCGTACAAGGCGCCGCTGAACTGCACCGTCAACGGCGCCTCCTGCTCCGGCGGCGGCCCCACCACCTCGCCCACCGCCTCGCCGACCAAGTCCCCGACGCCCTCACCCACCGCGTCGCCGACCAGCTCGCCGACGCCCCCGCCCACCACGGCGCCGCCGCCTTCCGGCGGCCGGAAGCTGGTCGGTTACTTCGCCGAGTGGGGCGTCTACGCCCGCAACTACCACGTCAAGAACGTCCACACCAGCGGGTCCGCGGCCAAGCTGACCCACATCCTGTACGCCTTCGGCAACACCAGCGGCGGCCGGTGCAGCATCGGTGACAGCTACGCCGACTACGACAAGGCGTACACCGCGGCGGACAGCGTGGACGGCGTCGCCGACACCTGGGACCAGCCGCTGCGCGGCAACTTCAACCAGCTCCGCAAGTTGAAGCGGATGTACCCCAACCTCAAGGTGATCTGGTCGTTCGGTGGTTGGACCTGGTCGGCCGGCTTCACCCAGGCCGCGCAGAACCCGGCCGCGTTCGCCGACTCCTGCTACGCCCTGATCAAGGACCCGCGCTGGGCGGACGTCTTCGACGGCATCGACATCGACTGGGAGTACCCGAACGCCTGCGGCCTGCAGTGCGACAGCAGCGGCCCGAACGCCTTCAAGAACGTGGTCGGCGCGCTGCGGAGCAAGTTCGGCTCCAGCTTCCTGATCACCGCGGCGATCACCGCCGACGGCAGCACCGGCGGCAAGATCGACGCCGCCGACTACGCCGGCGCGGCGCCGTACCTCAACTGGATCATGCCGATGACGTACGACTACTTCGGCGCCTGGGCGGCCCAGGGTCCGACCGCGCCGCACTCGCCGCTGACCTCGTACACCGGCATTCCCCAGCAGGGCTTCTGGTCGGACGCGGCGATCCAGAAGCTCAAGTCCAAGGGCATCCCGTCCGACAAGCTGCTGCTCGGCATCGGCTTCTACGGCCGCGGCTGGACCGGGGTCACCCAGTCCGCCCCGGGCGGCACCGCCACCGGCCCGGCGCCCGGCACCTACGAGCAGGGCATCGAGGACTACAAGGTGCTCAAGAACAGCTGCCCCGCCACCGGCACCGTCGCCGGCACCGCGTACGCCAAGTGCGGCAGCAACTGGTGGAGCTACGACACCCCGTCCACCATCGGCGGAAAGATGACGTACGTGAAGAACCAGGGCCTCGGTGGCGCGTTCTTCTGGGAGCTCTCCGGCGACACCAGCAACGGCGAGCTGATCGGCGCCATCAAGGGCGGTCTCGGCTGAGCCGAGGGCCGACGCACCACCCACCCGGCGGGGAGGGGCCGTACGGTCCCTCCCCGCCCGCCGTACCCGGACCCGTGGCCCGCCGTGCCGGCTGGTCGCGGTCGCGCGCCGACCTGGCCGGCCGGGGGCGGGCGGGGCGAGGATGGACGGGCCCGGGCCACCGCGGCGGTCCGGACTCCGCCCCGATATGACAGACTCGCCGCTCGGCATCTCCGGATGTTCGCGCCGATGGGAGGGACCGATGGGCCTGACGCACCGAAGGACGGCGGCCGGTGCCGCCCTGCTCGCGGTCCTGCCGGCCGTCCTGACCGGCTGCGGTCTCGCCGGTGGTGACGACACCGGAGACGCCGTGCCCAGCCTGGCGCAGCGGGCGCCGGCCGACGAGGCGGCGGCCAAGAGCCGGGAGCGGGTGCAGGCGTACCTCGACGCGATGGCCGCCAAGGACGTCGACGCCGGCCGCAGCCAGCTCTGCGCGCCCGCGCAGGCCGCCTTCGACGCCGCCGCCACCGGCCCCAACGGCGACTTCGCCGATCACTTCACCGTCCCGCAGGCGACCATCACCGACGTCCGGTCCGGCCCGAACGGTGAGGAGGTCAGCACCGCGATCACCGTCGCCGTCGGGTCCCGCAAGGCCAGCCGGCCGCTGCTGTTCACGGTCACCCGCAGCGGTGCCGACTGGTGTATCTCGGCCGAGGTGCCGGGCGGCCACACCCCGGAGCCCTCCACCACCCCCTGACCCGGCTCGACCTGCGGTCGGCCCGGAATGTGTCGGTGGTCTCCCAACGACCGGAACCATCCCCCTCGGCGGCGGTCCACGACCCCGGTCGCCGTACGCTTTCTCCCATGCGCCATGAGTGGCATCAGCTGAGTCACCCCGCCGTGGGCAGCCCACAACTGCGGACCAGTCGCCCGACCGCCGACGCCGAGGACGCTGCCCTCGGCCTGGACCGCTGGCGGGAGCTGCCCCGCGCGCAGACCCCGCCCTGGCCGGACCCGGCCCAGGTCGCCGAGGTCTGCAAGGTGCTCGACACGGTTCCGTCCGTGGTCGCGCCCTACGAGGTCGACCAGCTCCGGCAGCGGCTCGCGCTGGTCTGCGAGGGCAAGGCGTTCCTGCTCCAGGGCGGCGACTGCGCCGAGACCTTCGCCGACAACACCGAGAGTCACCTGCTGGCCAACGCCCGCACCCTGCTCCAGATGGCGATCGTGCTGACGTACGGCGCGTCGCTGCCCGTGGTCAAGGTCGCCCGGGTCGCCGGCCAGTACACCAAGCCCCGGTCGCTGCCGACCGACGCGCGCGGCCTCCCGGCCTACCGCGGCGACATGATCAACTCGCTGGAGGCCACGCCGGCGGCGCGGGCTGCCGACCCGCAGCGCATGATCCGGGCGTACGCCAACTCGGCCGCCGCGATGAACATGCTCCGGGCGTACCTCGCCGGCGGGCTGGCCGACCTGCACGCGGTGCACGACTGGAACAAGGACTTCGTCCGGCAGTCGCCGGCCGGCGAGCGCTACGAGGCGATCGCCCGGGAGATCGACCGGGCCATCGCCTTCATCCGCGCCTGCGGGATGACCGAGGACGAGGCGCTGCGCACGGTCACCCTCTACTGCTCCCACGAGGCGCTGGCGCTGGAGTACGACCGGGCGCTCACCCGGATCTCCGGCAACCGGGCGTACGGCCTGTCCGGGCACTTCCTCTGGATCGGCGAGCGGACCCGCCAGCTCGACGGGGCGCACATCGACTTCATCTCCCGGATCGCCAACCCGATCGGCGTGAAGCTCGGCCCGACCACCACCCCCGACGAGGCCATCGAGCTCTGCGAGAAGCTCAACCCGGACAACATCCCCGGCCGGCTCACCCTGATCAGCCGGATGGGCAACCACCGGGTCCGGGACACCCTGCCGCCGATCGTGGCCAAGGTCACCGCGGCCGGCGCCAAGGTGGTCTGGCAGTGCGACCCGATGCACGGCAACACCCACGAGTCCTCGAACGGGTACAAGACCCGGCACTTCGACCGGATCGTCGACGAGGTGCTCGGCTACTTCGAGGTGCACCGCGGGCTGGAGACGCACCCGGGCGGCCTGCACGTGGAACTGACCGGCGAGGACGTCACCGAGTGCCTCGGCGGCGCCCAGGGCATCGAGGACCTCGACCTGCCCGACCGGTACGAGACCGCCTGCGACCCGCGCCTGAACACTCAGCAGTCGCTGGAGCTGGCCTTCCTGGTGGCGGAGATGCTCCGTGGCTGACGCGAGGAGTGAGCTTGCGAGCGCCGCAGCCGACAGCCGAAGGGGATGACTGTGACTGAATTTGTTGATCTTCGCTCCGACACGGTGACCCGGCCCACCGCCGGGATGCGGGAGGCGATGGCCACCGCCGAGGTCGGCGACGACGTCTACGGCGAGGACCCGACCGTCGTCGCGCTGGAGGCCGAGGTCGCCGCCCGCTTCGGGCACGAGGCGGCGCTGTTCGCCCCGAGTGGCTCGATGGCCAACCAGATCGCCCTCCAGTTGGTCGTGCCGCCCGGCGAGGAGTTGCTCTGTGACGCCGACGCGCACGTCGTCACGTACGAGATCGGCGCGGCCGCCGCGTACGGCGGGATCTCGTCGCGGACCTGGCCGGCGGTCGGCGCGGAGATCGACCCGGAGGTGGTGGCCGGGATGATCCGCCCCGACGGCTACTTCGCGGTGCCGACCCGGGCGATCGCCGTCGAGCAGACCCACAACCGGGGCGGCGGCGGGGTGATCCCCCTCGCGACCCTGGGCGAGCTGCGGCAGATCGCCGACGAGCACGGGCTGGCGCTGCACTGCGACGGCGCCCGGATCTGGCACGCCCACGTCGCCGACCGGGTGCCACTGGCGGAGTACGGCGCGCTCTTCGACACCATGTCCGTCTGCCTCTCCAAGGGCCTCGGCGCGCCCGTCGGCTCCCTGCTGGTGGGCAGCGCCGAGAAGATCGAGCGGGCCCGGTGGATCCGCAAGCGGATGGGTGGCGGCATGCGGCAGGTCGGGATTCTCGCCGCCGCCGGCCGGTACGCCCTCGACCACCACGTCGAGCGGCTCGCCGAGGACCACGCCAAGGCGGCCCGGCTGGCCGAGGCCGTCGCCCCCTTCGGGGTGCTCGCCACGCCGGTGCGGACCAACATCGTCCCGCTCGACCTGACCAAGCACCCGCTCGACGCGAAGGCCCTGGCGGCCGCCGCCCGGGCTGAGGGCGTGCTGATCTCGGTGCTCGGCCCGCGGACCGCCCGCCTGGTCACCCACCTGGACGTCTCCGACGGAGCCGTGGACCGCGCCGCCGCGACCCTCACCCACCTCCTCCGCGCCTGACCGCCCCCGCCCGCGCCGAGTCTCGTTGATCAAGGAGTTTGCGTCGCCCGCGGCGCGGATCCCGACGGGAACGACGTTTTTAAACGGTAACCCACAAAGGCGGGCACAAACTCAGGTCAGGGACGGTGGTGGCA
>NZ_JBEYER010000080.1:0-36906 GCF_040634005.1 Micromonospora sp. NPDC007271 | reverse complement strand
GCAGCGTCTGGCGCAGCCGCAACGTGTGCCGGGTGCGTTCCCAGATCAGCGTCTGGTGCGCTCGGGTCACTACCTTGACCGCCTCCGCTTGAGCGCTGTCGCCGGCGACCGGACGCAGTTGATGCCGGTCGACGCGCACCATGTCGGCCAGGGTGTGCGCGTCACCGGCGTCGCTCTTGGCCCCGGACACGCCGTGCCGTTCCCGATAGCGGGCCACCTGCAGCGGGTTGATCGCGTAGATCTGGTAGCCGGCGGCGATCAGCGCCTGAACCCACGGGCCTCGGTCCGTTTCGATGCCGATCACCACCTGGGCCGGCTCGTCGTCCTCGCCCAGCTGCTCTCCGATCAGCCCGTGGAGGCGGGCGATCCCGTTGATTCCCTCCTCGAGTTTCGCCTTGCCCAGCCTGCGGCCTTCCTCGTCCTGTATCTCGACGTCGTGGTGGTCCTCGGCCCAGTCATCTCCTACGAACAGCACGCCATCTCCTCCCGGCGGTCCACAGTCGAGTCAGCTGCCTGGCAGCGTGCGGGAGAGCTTCCGCGAGCTAATGAACAAGTGCTCATGCCGACGGCGGCGGGCACGACATCCCATCAGCGGTTTCGCCTCCCGACCACTGGCAGGGGCACGATCTGTCACTAGGACTGCGATGCGTCCTGCAACCGCGAGTGCTCACCGGCCAGCGGCTACCGGAGCCGAGTCTGCCGCAACCGACCCGGTAACTCTCATTAGCAACAGGGCCGACCATTGCGAGCCAAAACCAGCCGGCGATGGACCAACGCCCGAGGTCAGCGACGTGTGTGGAGGGGCCGGACGGAGCGCCCAGAACTTACAAGCGAGGGGGCCGGGCTGCCGTCTGACTGTAGGGGAGGGCCTACTCGGCGACGAAGACCGTACGCCGAGCAGGGTCTCGGGTAGGGCTTGACCGTGACCGTCGGTTTGAGACCAGCGCCGGCGCGCCGCCGAATCGGACGGGCCGGCATCGAAGGCGAGCCGTCGCCGGCCCGGACGGCGCAGGAGCCGCCCGGGCCGGCGACGTGTCAGAAGCCGAGCGCCTCGCGGCCGCCGACGATCGGCAGGGTGAGACGGCTGGAGCCGGGCTGGACGGTCAGTCGGGTGCCGCCGAGCGGTAGCAGGGTGTATTCCTGATCGGTGGAGAAGACGACCACCCCGATGCGGTGCCCCGCCGCGAAGACGTAGTCCTTCGGCTGCAGGGTCCAGCGGTAGTCGTACATCAGCCCCTGCTTGATGGCGGTCGTGTGCGACCAGCCGGTCCGGTTCTGCGGATCCATCCACCCCCGGGTCACCACCACCGGCCGGGTGGTCGAGCCGGGAGCGCCGTAGTCGACCAGGTAGACCGACAGGTTCGCGTCGTCGCGGTTGTCGATGGACATCCGCAACCGCATCTCGGGCCGCCCGGACAGGCGTACGTCGCCGGTCAGCACCGGCGAGCGGTAGACGAGCCGGTTGGCGCTGGCCGTATCGGGACCGGCCACCAACGTGCTCGGGCTGATCGTCCGGCCCTCGTCCACGAACGACTGCTCGGCTCGCTGGTTCAGCGCGCCGGTGGTGATCAGGCCACCGGGCTCGGTCGCGCGGTCGGCGGCGAGGTGCAGCGCCACGTCCCGGGCGCCCGGGTCCGGCCAGTTGGCGTACGTGGTGTAGGACCGGTTTTCGCGCTGCAGGACCGCCGTGGGCTCGTTCATGATGCCGTTCTGCACTCCCACAGCCAGTAGTCGAACCAGCGGTTCTCGGTCTGCTTGTACGTCCACGCCTGGCCATCCGGCAGGGTCACCGTCGCGGTGTTGCCCGGGCCGCCATGGCCGCCCTGGTGCAGCCAGATCTTGCGCGGCACGTCGGCCGCGGCGAGCCGGTCCCACCAGCCGGCGAAGTTTTCCGTCTTCACGTTCCAGTCGTTGAGGCCGTGCACGACGAAGACGCTGGCGGTGACCTTTTTGGCGTCCGGCAGGTAGTCGCGTGCCCGCCAGAAGTCGCTGTAGTCACCGGTGATCCGGTCCTGTTCCGCCGTCAACTGGGCGATCTCGTCGGCGCATCGACCTTCGGCGCGCGCTCTGCCCGCCGTGTACTGCGCCAGGATGTCGAGGTCCTCGCCCTGGTAGGTGCCCGGTGCCACCACGAGTCCGTTGGCTCGGTAGTAGTCGTACCAGTTGCTGATCGCGGAGACCGGGATGATGGTCTTGAGGTTCTCGACCCCGGTCGTGGCGACCATGTTGGGCAGTGTCCCGTTGTACGACACGCCGGTCATGCCCACCGCTCCGGTGGTCCAGTCGGCGGTTACCGGCGCACCGGCGGCGTTGTACGCCTTCGCCCGGCCGCCCAGCCAGTCGATGATGGCCTTCGTGCCGAGCGTCTCCGCCGTGTCCCCACTGGTCGGACAGCCGTCGGAGTCCGCGGTGCCGATGCTCTGCCCGAGCACCACCGCGTACCCCCGCGGGACGTAGTAGTCGTCGAGGGTGCCGGGCAGGTTGGCCTTGGCCTGCTGGATCCCGATTGCCTGCGACTGGCTGCGCAGGTGCTTGGTGAGCCCGGTCTGCGGCAGCTCGTCCACCAGCACGCTCGGGTACGGCACGTCGTTCCAGGTGCCCTTGCGGTACGGACTGTGCTCGAAGATGACGGGGACCTTGAAGCCCTCCGTGGCGGTCTCCCGAGGGCGGGAGATGTCGGCGACGACCCGGTCCAGCACGCCGTCATGGTCGGTGTCGAGTGGCGTCTCCACCCACACCCGTTCCTCGATGGCGTCGGCGAACGAGAACACTGGTTGGGTCATCCCGTCGCTGACGGCGATGCCGGGTGACGGCGCCGGCGCAGCGCCGGCCGGTGCTGCCGGCACGGCCAGGACCGATGTGGTGGCCAGAGCGGCGGCAAGCAGAGTGCGGTAGCGCGGTTGGCGCACAGGTTCCTCCCGTGGTGGGGGCTACTCCAGGGGATCATGGTAGTTGCGCCAGTGGCCGCGGTCGATGGTCGCTCGGGCGCGAATGGCCGTTGTTCATCCGGTAGTCGGTCATCAGCATTCCCGGCCTTTCGGTTGGCAAGGCCCGTAACGACCAGGCGAGGTGATGTCCGGCCTGTGCTGTTACCTTGCCGGACGTGAATGATCAGCTGACGTGGATCGACCGGATCATCGACGTGACCGGATGGCGTCAGAAGCCCGAGGATGGCGTCGGCTGGGAGCAGGTGGAAGCCGGGCTGGGCGTCGCCCTGCCGACGGACTTCAAGGAACTGTGCCGACGGTTCGTGCCGGGGCGTTCTACGCCTACCTAGACCTTCTACGGCCGACCGACGATCACGCGCAGCCGCTGCTTCGGACGTGGGCCTATTGCCGGCAGTGGGCAACCGAGCATGACTCCACGCGGTTGTGGGCCCCTTACGAGATGTACGAGCCCGACAAGGGGTCGGGCCTGATCCAATGGGGCAGCGACCAGACCGAGGGGGAGTACTACTGGCTGGCGGACCGCTCGGTGGAGCCCGACCGGTGGCCTGTGGTCGCGCGGTGGGACGGCATCGAGCCATGGCACCAACTCGACATGTCGACGGCCGAGTTCGTCTACCGCGTGATCGCGGATCCGGAGTTCAAGCCGTTCACGGTGGCCGACCCGCCGCGGCGAGCTTTCTACCTGCCGCACTGGGGGCCGTTCCCGCCGAGCGCCGACGACTGGGAGGCTCTCACCGACCCGAACCGCAAAGGCTGAACGACGCCCTCGGAGGGGCCGCACTCGAATAGCAGCAGGTCAGCCACCGCGGGCTGTGGCTGCTCGCTGCTGGCGGCGGCTTCCTCTTGATCGCGTTTCCTCTCCTTGGCCGACGGGCGCGTTGAGTGGCGAATGGAGCAGCGCGCCCGGGTCGCGGCGAGCGGGGCTGTCGACAGCGACCGGCCCCCGGACGAGGGCGGCCGTTGACGGCCAGGCCAGACAGCCGCCCGAGGTCGCAGATCGCCAGTCCCGATCGGCCTTGGGCTGTAGGTACCTCCAGAGCAGCGGGTTATCGGTCGACGCGGCTGAGAGTGCGGCTGATGGCCGGGACTACGGCCAGCACGAGGGCGTACCCGAGGATCTGCAGGCCCAGCGCGATGGCGTAGTTGGTGCCGGTGAGGGTGACGTTTTCGCGGATGCCGAAGGGCGCTGTGGGCACGGTGGCGTCCAGGGCGAGGAGCAGGGCATTGATGTTGGTGTTGCTGGTGGGCGCCTTGGGCGCGACGTCGTGTAGGAGTGCGGTGCCGGTGATGACGGCGGCGATCAGCCAGCAGAAGGCGCGCCAGGGTACATATCCGTAGCCGGAGAGGGCGTCGACGAGCCAGCCGGGGATACGCCAGGCGGCGGCGAGCAGGGGGCGCAAATGGCGCGGTGTCCGCCAGGTGCCGGGTGTGTTGCGGCGGCGGGTGCGTTGTTTGGCCAGCATTACACGTCGGGCGTCGCGGTCGTGGCCGATGCTGCGGTAGTAGGCGGCGAGCTGCTCGTAGGGCTGGGGGTGAAAGCCGGCGGGGTCGCGGCGTAGCCAGGTGATGCGGTGGCGCGCCGGCGGATCGGGGTCGGGGTCCAGATCGGTGTACGTGAGTCCGGTAAGCCGCATGGGCGGCTGGTTCAGTGCGGCGGGCACGTCGAGGACACCCAGGTGAGCGTTGGCCAGGTCGGCCCGGCCGTTGACCTGTGACGGCAGCCGTACGTGTGGACATTCGACGCCCTCCAGATCCAGAGCAACTCCACCGGGGTTGGCCAAGGTGGCGTCGATGAAGGCGAGCTGGCCGGCGATACGCGCCCCGAGTAGGCGTACTTGCCCGGTGGCGTTGAAGCCGTCGCTGCAGAACATGTCCTGGTCGACGGTGAGGCGGTCGGCGTTGAGGGCGTCGCCGTTGGGGTTGGTCAGGGTGGCGCCGCTGAGGTCGAGTTGGCTGCCGATGTGCGCGCCGGGGAGGCGTGTCTCGCCGGTGGCGGTGAAGCCGTCGCTGCAGAACATGTCCTGGTCGACGGTGAGCCGGTCGGCGTTGAGGGCGTAGCCGTCGGAGTTGGTCAGGGTGGCGCCGCTGAAGTCGAGTTGGCTGCCGATGTGCGCCCCGAGGAGGTTCACCTCGCCGGTGGCGGTGAACCCGTCGCTGCAGAACATGCCCTGGTCGACGGTTAGCCAATCGGCGTTGAGGGCGTAGCCGTTGGGGTTGGTCAGGGCAGCGTCGATGAAGGCGAGCTGGCTGCCGATGTGCGCGCCGGGAAGGCGTGTCTCGCCGGTGGCGGTGAACCCGGCGCTGCAGAGCACGCTCTGGTCGACGGTTAGCCGGTCGGCGTAGAGAGCAACGCCGTTGGGGTTGGTCAGGGTGGCGCCGTTGAAGGAGAGTCGGCCGCCGATGTGCGCGCCGATGAGGCGGGTTTCGCCACAGCACGTGCTCTGATCGAAGGATACGGAGCCACGGGCCTGCCAGTCACGTCCGGTCAATCCAGGCAAGCGCGTCCTGTGAAACGTCGTCGGCCCAGTGGAGGCGCCGGTGAAGTCCGGCGGCGCATCAACCCAGCAGCGGTCGAGGAGAAGCTCGTACCCGGCCTCACCGCCACCGATGTTCAACTCACCGATGACCCGGGCGCCCGTCAGCGCAACCCGGGCGACGTAACCCGCCTCCCTGTCCTGCACGCCGAGCAGCAGGCGCGCGATGACCTCGCCGCGCACCTGGCGATCCTCCAACCAGGTGTCGGGGTCGAAATTCTCGGCTGTGGGATCGCCATCCCCCAGATCCACCACCGTGCCGCGGGGAAACGCGTCCCACAGCTTGCACTCAGCCTCGTTGAGCAAGTCCGATCGCTGCATGACCATCCTCTCCAGACAGAGAGTGTGTACCGCGGATCTGTTCCGCGGTACCGCCCTGACCGGTGGAGCCAACGAGGAGGCGGCAACGAGGGCAGCGAAAACCGTGCTGAGGATCAGGCTTCGCCGGTGCACGGAGGTCCGCATCCGGGCCGTCAGGAGCCGGGTGACGGCGACGCGCGCTACCACTGAGGTCAGGCGGACCGGTGTGCCCGACGACCTCTGCCAGTGGAAGCCCCGGCCCTTGAGCTGGGTGCTTGACCGGCCCCGATTGAGCCGAGTCATGTGCCAAGCGGAGCACCGTGCCAGCGCCATTCATTCAGCTGGGGGCGCCCCGGCAGCTCGATCCGGCCGGTGGACCACCGCAGTGCCGCCCACGGGTCCACCCTGGCCAACTCCTGCGCGCCTTGCGGAAAGAGCCGAGCGAGTACCCGGGCGCACACGTCGCGTAGTGGATCGATGGTGAGGCCGAGGCCCTGCGCGATGTCATCGCCGTGCAGCAACGCCTCCACGCATCCCATCGCGGCGAAGCCCTCTGGATCGGCCTGGCCGGTGGGATGGTAGGCCCGAACATCCGGGCCGGAAGCGCGTACCGTGGCTGCCAAGATGCCGCCACCCGCCTCGGCGAACTCCAGGATCTCCTCCGGGGAGGCGTCCTTGTCAGCGTGGGCCACGAAGCGCACATACCGCCTCTCCGGCCGCGCCACGAGTTGGCCCGCGAACGACATCAGGCAGTCGCCGATGTGCTCGGCGGTGTGCCAGCAGTCCCACTCCAGGCTGCCTGCTCGGGTGGACCAGTCCAGGCCGGGCGTCAGCCGTAGGCTGGCAACAACGCTGGACATCGCTGCGTCGAGATCATCGGCGGTGACCGCCATGGTTCCCTCCAGGCTTGCGAGGCCGATGCCGCACCGGCCGTGGCCAGAACCGCCAGCTTTCCTGTTGGGTGTGACGAAATGAGTGACAACGATGTGGACGGGCCGACAGCGGTCGCTCCTTCGGGACGAGAAGGCCGCGTCCGAGGGAGGGCGCTAGCTGCTGTGATGGACGGTCCCGCCAACCAACCACAGCAGGGGTCCCGCGCTCGGCGCGCAGGCCCGGACCAGGACGTCAACTCGCGGGCAGTATCGTCTTCACCTGGAACTCCCCGGTCGGCCCGATCTCGATGACGGGCAGCCGACGTCCGACGGCGTTGCCCGTCGTGGCGTCCAGCGTGAAGGTACCGCCGGCGCCGTGCACCTGGTTGCGCTCGCGGTCGGACCGCCCCAACTCCGAGCGCACGGTCTGCCGCGTGGGCAACTCCCCGGGCTTCAACCCGTTGGCGGTGCGGCTGATCGTCTCGGTCAGCGCCAGCATCGCGTCGTGGGTCATGACGCCCCAGCCGTCGGCAAGGTCGGTGGTGTCGAACCCGAGCCGCTCGAACTCGGCGGAGAGCCGGTCGAACTCGGTGATGCCCATTGTCCGCGCGGCGTCGGGGTCGACGAGCGGGGTGTAGACGATGGACAGGCTCGGCTCGCCGCTCCTGGGGAGCAGGTCTGGCCTGGTACGCAGCATCGACGCGTCCGAACCCGTGACGAGCGTGATGCGCCGGTCCAGCGCGCAGCCGCGCTGGCGCAGGTTGGTGATCAGATCGTCCAGCAGCACCGCGCGGCCCGCGTAGAGCACTGTGTCCGGGGCGCCGTCGCCGCAGAGGTCTTTTGTGATCTCGCGGAACTGGGTGTCCAGCGACGCCTCGGTGTCGAATCGGCTCTCCACGCTGATCGACAGCTTGCGGTCCGTCGCGGCTGCCTTGAACTCCCGGTAGAGCGTCGAGGTGTAGAGGTCGGTCTCGTCGCTGTCGTAGACGAGCATGGCCTTGCCGACGCCCCGTCGGGTCAGGTGGTCCGACAGCACCCCGATCTGGTCGCCGGTGGTCGCGTTCACCCGAGCGAGTCCCCTGATGTAGCGGGTGGGTACGCCCGGCTCGGCGGCCGGCTCCACATTGAAGTCGGTGGAGGTGGCCACCGAGGCGACCATGGGGATGCCGGCCGCTGACAGCGCGCGTGCGGTGTCCCGGGCGTTGGTGGTGCTCTGGCCGACCCCGATCACGCCGACCAGCCGTTCGTCGTCGGCCAGCTCGATCAGCTGGTCGACCACCTGTCGCCACTGCTGCTGTCGGCTGCCCGGGTTGGCAAGCAGCAGTTGGACCTTCGGCTCGCGCTTGTCCTCGTTCGCCGCGAGCTGGGCGACGTGGGCACCCTCGAGCTGGGCGCGGATTCGCGGCCACGTCACGCTGCCCACGTCGGTGGGCAGCAACGGCGTGAGCAGCGCGACCGTCACGTGCGGCTGCTCCCGCACGCGCTCGTTCTCCGCCAAGATCTGCTGCTGCACCGCGGCGAGTTCGCCGCCGAACAGGTACGAGCCATCAGTGACCCCGACACACTCGCCGTCCCGCTTGTCGACGCCGTCGCCGCACCGGGTGAACCTGTTCACCCCGAAGGCGACCGCGGAGCCGAGCACCAGCGCCACTGCCGCGGTGATCGCCGCCAGCCGGACCCGCCGCCCGCGCCGTACGCTCTCCGTCATCGGCGGTGTGAAGTCGACCCCCTCTCGCTGCGGCGTCGACGCCTGCCGTCGCCCCACCGGGCTGGGCACGGGGGTGTCGCCCGCCTCGGCCCTGGCCTCGAGTCGCAGCGCGGCTTTGAGGAAGTCGTTGCGTGGCACGCCCGGCCGCTGTGCCAGCGTCTTCAGATCCCACGCTGCGCTGCCGTAGAGGTCCGCGCGGTCGGCGACGGAGAAGGGGTCGTTGGCGGCCCACAATGCCACCACCACACGGGCGATCGTCCGACCGGGCTCGTCCGCCGGTCCGGCGTGGCCAGCCGCTGCGAGTACTCGGGTGGGGTCGGTCTCGTCCGTGTCGAGGTCACTGGGGGCGGCGGTAACCGTATCGAGCTCGGCGAACCAGGCCCGCGCGTCCGGCAGCAACTCCTCCAGGCGTTGCACCACCGCGTCGATGTCCCGCAGCGCCAGGGCGTGGTAGAAGCGGTCGGATTCCCTGCCGTTGTCCCGCAACCAGGTGTGGACCGCCGTCCACCGCTCGGGAGTGGCAGCGAGGCGGCGCAGCAGCAGGTGGCGCAGGGCGGGCAGCATCACCTCGCGCCCCGTGCCGGTGTCATGCGTCCGCAGTTCGGCGGGCACCAGCCCGGCCCCGTCCCGCGCCGGGGATACCAGGCCGCTGCGGGCCAGCTCGTCGGCCTGCTCGACGTCCCTGGCGGCGGAGCAGGCTTCCAGGGCGGCCAGGACCGCGTCCGCGGGCCGGCCGAGCAGCTCGCGCAGGAGCCGCTCCTCGACGGTGACCGGGGCCTTGTCGACCGGGCCTCGCCACCGGGACTCGAGCAGCCGCTTCACCGACGTGTGCCCGCCGGTCTGGTCGCCGATGGCCTTGACGATGACGGCGGTGGCGGCGGGGTGTCCCCCGGTGACGCGGTACACCTCGGCCGCGACGGCGCGGCGCGCGCCGAGCCGGGGGCCAGCGACGTCGGACACCATGTCCTTGACCTCGTCCAAGGTCAGGTCGCGCAACGCCACCGGGTAGGAGTCGCTCGCGAACGGGCCCTGTCGGCGTTCGAGGTAGTCGTCGTAGCTCGCCTTCTCGGCGAAGGGGATCTCCTCGTCCGGCGCCACGTGCCGGACCACGTCGCCTGCGCTGGTGGCGACCACAGTCAGCGGATCGGCTTCGCCGCGGCGGGCGTCGGCGAGCGCGCGGTAGAGCAGGCGGCCAGGTTTGCTGTCGATGTCGTCCAGCAGCAACACGCAGTTCAGCGACCACCTGGCGGCGCGTCTCTTGGCGAAGCCGGCCCGCAGATCGGCCAGGAAGGCGGCCCACAGCAGTTCGGTCGCGTCCTTGCGTTCGGCCTCGCTCGCGTCCTCCCGGGTGAGCTTGTTGAGCCAGACCAACTGGTCGTACGCGTTGTCGCCGGAGCCGTACCACTCCAGCCCTTCGCCCAGCATGACGCGGCGGCCGCGCCGCCACGACACCAGGCCGTTCAGGATGAGGTTCGGCGCGTACTGGGCGGCCGTGGTCGCTCCTGGGACGGCGCTCACCCCCGGAATCGCGCCGCTGACATCCTGCGCCAGGTTGCCGAGAAATGTACGGAGCTGATCAAGGCGCCGCGCGTTCTCCAGGGCGGTCCGGATGGTCAGACGGGCAGCCGGGCCGGGGGAGTCGATCTGCGCGGAGATGGCCACCTGGGCCGTGACGAAACGGGGAAACGGGATCGGACGGAAGCCCGCGGCGTTGCGGTTGAGGTCGAACGCGAGCAGCGACAAGACTTCCCAGGCGGTGGTGCTCTTCAACGTGCCGCAGTTGACGCGCGCATAGGGAACCTTGCCCTGGAGTTCGTTCTGCAGAACGTCCAGCAGCGCAGTTTTGCCACAGCCCTTGGGGCCGGTGAAGATCAGGATCGGCGTGCGGCGGGTGGTCGGCAGGCCCTTCGACTCGGGTCGGGTCGCGAACTCACGGACAATCGCGAGTGCCCGATCCCTACCCCGCACGTCGGACGGGTCGTTAGGCATTCACACTCCACCAGACCGAGTACGAGTTGACATGGTCGTCCCATCGAGCCCTGTCGCGCCTGTCGGAAGATCGTACGGGCTCCGGACCGCCCGGCACCAGAGCGTTGATCGGTCCGCATTCTATTGGGAAATGCCAATTATTGCGGCACCAGGCGGCGTGGAATTGTCATCGGGCGGGCGAGTGGCGGGGGTGCCGGAGGCCGGACTGGTGCGTTACTGCGCCCGCCCAGCCCGCTACCGAGAGCGGCCGGTCTGGTCGAGCGGCAGTCCGCGGCCGCCGTGCATGAGCTCGGCGACCAGCCGTGCTGCCGAGCGAGCGCCTGACATCTTTTGCTGCTGGCCGGGCCACCGCGACCCGGAGGTGGGGCGGAGCGCGCCGGACGCGCGAGGGGTCGCCCGAGAAAGGTCAGACCAATCTGTTGACGTCCTGGTAACGCCGGCCTAACCTCGAGGCAATTGGTCGAACCAAAGTGCGGGAGGTGGGTCGGATGGGGATGGATCTTGCGGCGCTGCTCCAGAACCTGGCGGAGCGGGCCACCCCCGAGGCCGAGACCGGCCGGCTCCGGCTGCCCACGGAGCGCGAGCTCGTGGCCTCCCTGGACATGAGCCGCGGAGCCCTCCGCGAGCAGCTGTCGATGCTGGAGATCCTCGGTTTCCTCGACCGTACCCAGGGTCGCGGTTCGTACCTGGACGCTCCAGATGCCCACTTCATCCGGCTCTACTTCGACCTGTGCCGCCAACTCGGCCACCTGAGCAACGAGCAGTTCTCGTCCGCTCGGGAGATGCTCGAGGTGTCGGTCGCCGAGGCCGCCGCGCGGAAGGCCACCGCCGACGACGTCGACGACCTGCGTGACCTGGTCGACCAGATGATCCGGGCCAGCAGCGACGGTAACGACGACTGCGCCCTGGAGGCGGACCTGGAGTTCCACAGCCGGCTCTACCGGATCGTGGACAACCCGATCTTCACCCTGCTGCACGACGGGCTCAGCCACGCCCTGCGCAGCGAGGTGGTCGAGCGCCGACGCGTCGCGGTGGAGCGCGAACCGCTGCTCCCGGGCAAGACCCGGGTGATCGACACGGTGCACTACGGCATCGTCGAGGCGATCGGCGAGCGCGACACCGAGGGTGCCCGCCTCGCGATGCGCCGCCACTTCACCGTCTGGTCGTCACTCACCGGCGGCAACTAGACCCAGCGTTCCACCTGGCGCGCGGCGACCGGCCGTGCGCCCGCCGGACGCTACCCGCGAACCCGGGACCCGGACCGACGGATCGGCCGGTGAGCGGCTTCGACCTGCACAGCGGAAGGACAACGATGAGCAACGCGAGCATCGTCTTCGTCGGCATCGGCGCCATCGGCCTGCCGATGGCGACCCGGCTTGTCGCCGGGGGCCACCCGGTGACCGGGGTCGACCCGGTGCCGGCCGCCCGGGAGCGGGCGGCGGTCGCCGGCATGGCCGTCGCGGAACGGTTCTCCGCCGCCCCCCGCGCGGATTTCGTGGTCGTCATGGTCGCCACGCCCGCGCAGCTCGACGAACTGGTCACCGACGCGCTGACCACGGAGTTGACCGGGCAGCGGTGGATCGTGATGAGCACCGTGGGCCCCGAGTCCGTCCGCGAGCAGGCGGCCCGCCTGGTGGCCGCCGGCGCGCGGGTCGTCGACGTGCCGGTGACCGGTGGGGTGGCTCGGGCGCGCACCGGCGAGCTCACCCTGTTCGCCGCGGGCGACCGCGTGGACATCGACGCCGCCCGCCCGGTCCTCGCCCACCTGGGCATGCCGCACACCGTCGGCGACGCCGTCGGCGACGGCCAGGCCATCAAGGTCGTCAACCAGCACCTCTGCTCGGTACACATCGTGGCCGCCGCGGAGGCGCTGGCCCTCGCCGGCAAGCTCGGACTCGACCGGCGGAAGGTGCTCTCGCTCGTGGAACAGGGCGCCGCCGGATCCTGGATGCTCTCCGACCGCGGGCCCCGCATGCTGCAGGGCACCGACGTCGAGGTCACCAGCACGATCAACATCTTCGTCAAGGACAGCGGCCTGGTGGCCGCCGCGGCTCGGACGGCCGACGCGCAGACCCCCCTGCTCGACGTCGCCCGCGCCCGTTACGAGCAGGCGGCCGAGGCCGGCCTGGCGACGCGGGACGACTCTCGCGTCATCGAAACCTACTGAATCCCCCTCTCGCGCCCCCGCACAGCAAGGAGCAGGAGATGACTGCTGCATCGCCCGTGGCCGCCCGCCACGACAGCCCGGCGAAGGTCTCGTTCGCCTCGATGATCGGCACGGCCGTGGAGAGCTACGACTTCTTCATCTACGGCACGGCCGCCGCCGCCTACTTCGGCACGGTGTTCTTCCACACCGAGGAGAAGCTGGTCGGCGTCCTGGCGTCGTTCGCCACCCTGGCCATCGGTTTCCTCTTCCGTCCCCTCGGCGGCTACCTCGCCGGCCACTACGGTGACCGGCTCGGTCGCAAGACCGTGCTGATGTGGTCGCTGATCCTGATGGGCGTCGCCACCGTCCTGGTCGGCGTGCTGCCGACGTACGGCCAGGTCGGGATCATCGCGCCGATCCTGCTGATCCTGCTGCGTATCCTTCAGGGCATCGGCTTCGGCGCCGAGTGGGGCGGCGCGGTGCTGATGGCCGTCGAACACGCACCCGCGCGTCGCCGCGGCTTCTTCGGCGCGGTGCCGCAGATCGGGATTCCCGCCGGCCTGCTGCTCGCCAACGGCGCCTTCCTGCTCAGCGCGGCGCTGTTCACCGGCGACTGGGTGTGGCGGATGCCGTTCCTGTTCTCCATCGTGATGGTCGCGGTCGGTCTGTTCATCCGGTTGCGGGTCGCCGAGTCGCCCGAGTTCACCGAGATGAAGGCCAACAACGAGATTCGCGAGGCTCCGGCGCTGGAGGTCATCCGGCGTGACTGGCGGGTCATCCTGCGGATCATGGCGCTGCGGCTCGCCGAGACCGGCGGCTACTACGTCACCACCAGCTTCATGCTCTCGTACGTCGTGCTCGCCGAGCTGACCAGCAAGGAGAACGTGCTGATCGGCACCATGGTCGGCTCCGCGCTCGGCCTCGGGAGCCACCTGGCCTTCGGTGCCCTCTCCGACCGGATCGGCCGCAAGCGGGTCTTCCTCATCGGCTCGGTGTTCACCATCGCCTTCGGCGTACCGATGTTCCTGATGATCAACACCGGCGCGGTCATCATGGTGGTGGTGGCCGTCGCGCTGGGGCTGCTGCTCAGCCACGACCCGATCTTCGCGGTCGAGTCGTCCTGGTTCTCCGAGCAGTTCCCGCGCGACGTGCGCTCCTCCGGCATCTCCCTGGGCTACAACGGGGCGTCCCTGGTCGCCGGCCTGCTGCCCTTCGCGGCGACCGCCCTGTACGGCTGGATCGGGTGGATGGGCCCCGCCGTGCTGTTCACCCTGCTCGGCGTCGTCTCGACGGCCGCCGCCGCCTTCACCCGGGAGACCGCCCCCGCCCTGGTCGGCGAGGAGCAGAGCACGCCGCGCCCGACCGAGCCCGCACTTGCCTGACGAGAGAACGGGAATCACGTGACCACGATCATCGACCGGCAGCTCGACCGGGTGGACCTTCCGACCCGGGCCGAGCGGGTACGCGCCGCCGCGTACCGGATGCGGCACCACATCCTCGACATGGGCGAGGTGCAGGGGCAGGGCTACGTGGGCCAGGCCCTCGGCGTCGCCGACATGCTGGCCGCCGTCTACGTCGACCAGCTGCGCTACCGGGCGGACGACGAGCACTGGCCGGAGCGGGACCGCTTCCTCCTCTCCACCGGCCACTACGCGATCGCGCTCTACGCCGCCCTCGCCGAGGCGGGCGTGGTGCCGGTGGAGGAACTGGAGACCTACGGCTCGGACGACTCCCGGCTGCCGATGTCCGGCATGGCGTCCTACACCCCGGGCATGGAGATCTCCGGCGGCTCCCTGGGCCACGGGCTGACCGTGGCGGTGGGGATGGCGCTGGGCCTGCGCCACCAGGGCCGCCCGGCCCGGGTGATCAACTTCCTCTCCGACGGCGAACTGGACGAGGGCTCGACGTGGGAGGCGGCCATGAGCGCCGCCCACCACAAGCTCGGCCGGCTCACCGCGCTGGTCGACATGAACGCCCTGCAGGCCGACGGGCGGACCGAGACCGTGCTGCACATCGAGCCGGCGGAGGAGAAGTGGGCGGCGTCCGGCTGGTTCACCCAACGGGTGGACGGCAACGACGTCAAGGCGCTGCTCGCCGCGTTCGACGCGGTCGCCGAGCAGTCGGACCTCACCGGCCGGCCGTCGGTGATCCTCTGCGACACCAGGATCGGTCGCGGTGTGCCGCTGCTGGAGGCCCGGGAGAAGGCGCACTTCATGCGGATCGATCCCGACGAGTGGGAGCTGTGCCGGCGGCAGTTGACCGACGGGCACCAGGAAGTGGAGGCACGATGACCAGCGCGACCGCGACCCGGCGGCTGACCACCTCGGCGATGATCGCCTCGTTCGCCGACCCCGGCCAGCGGACCGCCGACGCGCCGTTCGGGCACGCCCTGGCCGCCCTCGCCGAGCAGGACGAGCGCGTCGTGGGACTGACCGCCGACCTCGGCAAGTACACCGACATGCACGTCTTCGCCGCGGCGCACCCGGGCCGGTTCTTCCAGATGGGCATGGCGGAGCAGCTGCTGCTGGGCGCGGCGGCGGGCATGGCGGAGGTCGGCCTGGTGCCGTTCGCCTCGACGTACGCGGTCTTCGCCGCCCGGCGGGCGTACGACTTCCTCTGCCTCGACATCGCCGAGCCGAACCTGAACGTCAACATCGTCGGCGGCCTGCCCGGCCTGACCACCGGGTACGGCCCGAGCCACCAGGCGACCGAGGACATCGCCATCTTCCGGGGCATGCCGAACCTGACCATCGTCGACCCGTGCGACTCGGTGGACATCGCCCAGGCGGTACCCCAGCTCGCCGCGGCCGAGGGCCCGACCTATCTGCGCCTGCTGCGCGGGAAGGTGCCCACGGTCCTCGACGAGTACGACTACACGTTCCAGCTCGGCAAGGCCGCGGTGCTGCGTGGCGGGCGGGACGTCGTCCTCGTCTCCAGCGGCCTGATGACCATGCGCGCGTTGCAGGCGGCGGAGCGACTCGCCCGGCACCACGTCGACGCGGCGGTGGTGCACACGCCGACCATCAAGCCGTTCGACGCGCCCACCGTCCTCGCCGAGGTCGACACCGACCGGCTGGTGGTCACCCTGGAGAACCACACGGTGGTCGGCGGCCTCTTCGAGACGGTCGCCTCGGCCGCCGTCCGGGCCGGCGTCGGCAAGCGGATCGTGCCGGTCGGTCTCCCGGACGAGTTCCTGGCCGCCGGCGCCCTGCCCACCCTGCACGACCGGTACGGCCTGGCCACCGACCGGATCGTCGAGAAGATCCTCGGCGAGCTGGCATGAGCGGCGGTGCGGCGGCGGGCGCAGCGGTCGCCGTGCCGAAGACGGTGGTGCTGGACGACGACCCGACCGGCACCCAGTCCGCCAGCGGGGTCCGGGTGCTGCTGCGCTGGGACGCCGACCTGCTGACCTCGACCCTGCGCGAGGTCGACGCGGTCTACCTGCAGACCAACTCCCGGGCCGTGGACCAGGCCACCGCGGTGGCCCGGTCCCGGCGGATCCGGGCCGAGGTCGAGGCCGCCTCGACCGCGCTCGGCGGGCCCGTCCAGGTGGTGCTGCGCGGGGACTCGACGCTGCGCGGGCACGTCTTCGCCGAGACCGACGTGTTCACCACCGACGACAGCCCGGTCCTGTTCGTTCCGGCGTTCCCCGCCGGCGGGCGGACCACCGTGGGCGGCGTGCACTATGTCCGCACCGCCGCCGGGCCGGTCCCCGCCCACGAGACCGAGTACGCCGCCGATCCCGTCTTCCCGTTCCGCCACTCCGACCTTGCCGGGTACGTGCGGGACCTCGGCTGGCGGGAGGCGTTCCCGGTGCCGCTGGAGGAGATCCGCTCCTCCCAGGGCGACGCGGTCGCCGCCGCTCTGCTCGCCGCACCCGGCCGCGGGGTGGTCATTCCGGACGCCGAGACGGACGAGGACATCGACCTGATCCACCGCGGCCTGCGTGCCGCGCAGCTTCGGGGCAGGCCGGTCGTGGTGCGATCCGCCGCGCCGCTGGCCGCCCGGTGCGCCGGTGCGGCCAGTCGGGGCCTGCTGTCGCCGCCGTTGGCCGAGGAGCGAGGGCCGGTCCTGGTGGTCTGCGGCTCCCACACCTCCGGTGCGACCGCACAGCTGGCGGAGCTGGAACGGCGGCACCGGCTGGCCCGCCTGACCATCGACACCGAGGCGGCCCTGAGCGACAGTACGGCAGCCGGCCTCGCGGTCGTGCCCGGCGCGCGTACCGCCCTGGCGAGCGACGGCATCGTGGTGGTCAGCTCGGAACGGATCCGCCGCGCGCAGCACCACACCCTGGCCCACGGCGAGGCGGTGATGGCGGCGCTCACCACGGCGGTGCGCGCGCTGGCCGACGACGTGCGGGTGGTGGTCGCCAAGGGCGGTATCACCTCCGCGGAGGTGGCCAGCACCGGCCTGGGTGCCGCCTCGGCAACCGTGCGCGGGCAGGTGCTGCCCGGAGTGTCGGTGTGGGACCTGCACGTCGACTCGGGGGCGACGACGTACGTCGTCGTGCCCGGCAACGTGGGCGAGCCGGGCGCGCTGGTGGACGTCGTCGACCGGGTCTGACAACGCGCCGTCCGCCTGCGGACCAGCTGGGGTGCGCAGTACCGACGAGGGCCGAACCGGGCGGCCCGGCCTCGCGGCCGGGCCGCCGGGGTTCTGCCGGTACGGCGTGGAGGATCGTCAGTTCACGCCCGCGTCCAGGGCGACCTGGTCACCGGTCGCCACGGTGAACCAGTCGGTGTAGCCGTAGTTGTTGTAGCCACCGGTCTCGTTCCAGTGGTAGATGAGGTCCGAGTCGACCGAGTCGATGAACTCGTGCGGGTCCTGCACATAGAACTCGACGCGATAGGTGCCCGTGCGAACGTACGCGACGTAGGTGCCGTCGACGTTGACGGTGACCGGGTAGCCGGGCTGGCCCGCAGTCTGTGGGATCAGGTCGATGTGGTCGATCCCGCCGTTGCCGACCGGAGCGCCACCCTCGCCGGCGTCGCGTACGCCGTTGCGGTTGCTGTCCACCCAGACGATGCCGCGTACGACCGCGCCCTGCTCCACGGTGATCGTGTTCCGCGCCGTGTTGTTGTCCAGGGTGGTCTCCGTCGACGTCGTCGACGCGGTCGCCTCGATCGTCACCACGTCGCCCGCCGTGACGTCGGTGAGGGTCACGTCGAATTCCAGTGGCTCGCTCGTCTGGCCCGGCCGCAGCGGGCCGTGAACGCAGCGCCAGCCGGTCCGGCCGTCGGCCACGCCGTCGCCGAACGCGCAGTCCCACCCCTCGTTGTACGTCTCCCAGCCGCGCGTGCCGGTCGGCACCGGGGTGGTGACGGTGACGTCGCCCGAGGGCGAGTTCCCGGTGTTCCGGACCGATGTGATGAGCTGCGCCTGCTCGCCGGGGAGCAGTTGCTGGGTGATGGCGGCGGGCACGAAGTCGAGATCCACGGTGCTGGGGATGTAGCGCACGGTGGCTTCGCCGGTGTTGTTCGTGGTTGACGACTCCGTACCGGTCTTCGCCGTGGCGGTGACGGTCACCGCGTCGCCGGCGGTGCCGGCCGGGAGCCCGAACGGAATGTTCAGCGTGTCGGCAACCTCCCCGGCGGCCAGGGGGGCGTGTGCGCAGGTCGCGGTGCCCAGCAGGTCGCAGTGCCAACTCGGCGGGATCACGAATCCGTCGGTGGCGAACCAGGCACCCGCCGGCAGCGTGAACGCCACTGTCACGTCCTGGCTGGCCTTCGTGCCGGAGTTACGCAGGTCGACGGTCAGGGTGGACCAGCCGCCGCTGGCCGGCACCTCCACCGGGTCGACGGAGGCGGCGACGACCAGGTCCGCCCGGGCCGGGGCGGCGGCCGCCGGGGCGGCGGGCAGCAGCCCGACGGTGGAGACGGTCAGCGCACTCCCCGCGAGTACACCGGCCAGCGTGAGACGTCGTTGCTGGTGCAGAGACATAGAATCCTTACGCCATAGGGACGCGCCGGATCGCTCCGGCGGGGACAAGAGGGATCCTGTCCGTACACCCAGCGACGAACCGATGATCTTCGTTACGTGGTGGGGCCGTCCCGGAAAAGTCCCGACCAGGCGACGTCGCGCCGGTGGCGCCGGAGTCAGTCCTCCGGCGCCACCGGCACCTGTTCGGCGACGGGTCGACCCGACGTCCTACCGGCTCTTCTTGAGCTGGTCGCAGAGCTTCTCGGGATCACGCACGAACTCCATCCCCTTGTCACGCACCCGGGAGAAGTCGTCGATCATGTGCTGTACCTCGCCGGGTGTGAACCTTCGGTCCTCGTCGCCCGACTTCTTCAGCCAGCTGATCACGTCGTCGTAGCTCTTCCAGTCCTGCTTGCCCATCAGGCGCTCGATGTCGGTGACGTCGTAGTCCTTCTGCATCGCCTGGCTGGACGGGTCATGGATCTTCATGACCTGCTCCTCCCCGTGTGACAGTGGTCTGCCGCGCGATTGCCCCAGGCGTCCGGCGGCAAACGGACCGCGGCATGATCCGCGGCGCCGCCGTCAGACGCCGGACGGATACGTCTCGGGCTCGGCCAGGCTGGTAGGCCGCGTACGCAGCGGCCGGACCGCCTGGGTCTCGTCGATCCAGCAGAAGGCGTCATAGCGGTCGCCGAGCACCGTTGGTACGTAGTTGCCGAAGCTCTCCCGCTCCGGGTGGTAGACGACTCCGATCGCCCGGTGGTCGAGCTCGTCGGTGAGCACGTCGGGCTTGCCGTCGCGCGGGAAGACGAACAGGGCCTCCGCCGGCGCGGCGCCGTGCAGGGCCTCTTCCAGGGAGTGCCGGCGGCCCGGTGGCACCGGCATCACCTCCATCGGCGCGCCCCAGGCGTCACCGGCCACCACCGTGCCGTGGTGGGTGCCGAAGCCGACCAACACGACCTGCTCCGGACCGTACCGCTCGCGGGCGAGCTGGCCGATGTTGACCTCCCCGGCGTCGGCCATGTCCGTGGCGCGGGCGTCCCCGACGTGGGTGTTGTGCGCCCAGACGACCGCCTTCGACCCCGGTCCGTAGTGCTGCAGCAGCCGGTCGAGGGTGTCGTCCATGTGCCGGTCGCGGACGTTCCACGACTCCCGGCCACCGCGCGCCATCGTCCGGTAGTAGCGCTCGGCCCCGGCGACGATCTCGGCGTTCTGCCAGGCCCCGAAGCGGCCCGCGCCGCCGGCCATGGCCCGCTCGCGTAGCCCGACGAGCAGGTCCACCACCTCGTTCTCGCAGTTGTTCGGGACGAATCGGGTCGCCAGCGCGTACTGCTGCGGGTCCTCGTCGTACGGCTGGAAGCAGCGGTACGCGGCCAGCGCCGCCGGCACCTGCTCCGGGTCGTGCTCCTGCAGCCAGGTGATGATCTCGCGTAGCGACTCCCACAGCGAGTACACGTCCAGACCGTGGAACCCGGCGCGGTCCGGCTCGTCCGCCCCCGCGTTGCGGGTACGCAGCCAGCGGGTGAAGTCGATGACCTCCTCGTTGGCCCACATCCAGGTCGGCCAGCGCTCGAAGCTGGCGAGCGCGTCCCGCGGGTCGCCGGGCGCGGCCGTCTGGCAGCGGACGCTGCGGTCCACCCGCTCGCAGTCGGGCCAGTCGCCCTCCACAGCGACGAACGAGAAGCCCTTCTCCTCGATCAGCCGCCGGGTGATCGCCGCCCGCCAGGTGTAGAACTCGTGCGTGCCGTGGCTCGCCTCGCCGAGCATCACCACCCGGGCGTCCCCGATCCGGTCCAGCAGCACGTCCAGGTCACCCGGGTCGGTCAGCGGCGCTGCCAGCCCGGTCACCTCGTCGTCGTAACGTCCCATGTTCACCCCCGCGGCGTCAGGTCCCGGCCCGTCGTCATGCCCCCTGGCGTACCCGGCCCGGCACCGGCCATGCGACGAGCCCCGAGGCGGGTCGCGGTGCCCCGGCGCCCGGGCCGAGGTCCGGACCGAGACGAGGAACGTCCATGAATGCGGTCAGCGGCGTGTGGACATGGCGACCCGAGCGGGATCGCCACCTCAGCGCGGGGTAGGGGGTGACTGCTTCCACGTCGCTACGAGGAATCGTGCGGGACCGGAGCAGCCCTCTGACGGTGACGTGGTTTCGGTCGAGGGACACGGACATGCGGTAGCCGCGGACGGAGAGCGTGACGCCAACCGCCAGGATGGCGAGGCAGGCGAGGGCCGCGTAGTCGGGTAGCTCCTCGGCGATCGGCCAGGCCACGATGACGGAAGGGCAGCCCCGCCCACGCGCCCGAGGATGTGTCAGGAGACGGACGCGGGGAAGCGTTCCCACACCCGGTGCGCCGCCATCAGCTGCCGCACCTTGGCGAACACGTCGTTGCCGGAGTCGCCCGTGACGACGCCGGGCGTGTCGGCCACACCGGCTCGCTGGAGCACCTCGATCCCGGCGCCCCAGCCACCGATCGCCTTGGCGTGCCGCCAGCACTCCTCGACCAGCAGCAGCACCCGCGGGTCCACGGTGGGGGAGGCCGGCGTGCCGGCCTCGGCGTCCCGGGCCGCCAGTGCGTCCGGCGCCGGTGCCGGCGCGCCGGCCAGCAGGAGCGCGTCGAACTCGACCGAGCGGCCGGTGGCGAAGGTGCGCTGCACCGGCAGGTCGTCGACCCTGCCGCCGTGCGGGGCGACCAGGAACGGCACCATCCCGGCGGCGAGCACGGCCCGGCGCACCTGGCTGACGCCGTCGAGGCTGCCGTCCGGGTCGACGACGATGCCGACGGTCCGGCCGTCGACCGGCCATTCCCGGCCCACTTGCGACAGCGCCGGGCTGGGCGCGACGTCGGCGAGGGGCACGGTCGGCTCCGGGGCGGGCAGGCCAAGGCCGGCGGCGACCTGCGCGCACAGCACCGGGTCGATGTTGGCGAGGCACTTCAGCTGGCGTTCCCTGATCGCCTGGTGGTGGCACTTGCCGAGCTCGAAGGTGTAGGCGCGGATGATGTGTTCCTTCTCCACCGGCGACATGCTCAGCCAGAACAGCCGGACCTGGCTGAAGTGGTCGTCGAACGAGGCGGGGTGCGCCCGTACCTTGGGTCCCTCCGCCACCCGCACCGGCACGTCGACGAACGCGTGGTCGTCGTCGCCGGCCCGGAACGGGTTGCCGCCGTCGAGCGAGTTCGGCCGGTACGGCGCGACACCCGCGTGCACGGCGTCCTGGTGGAAGCCGTCCCGGAGCATGTCGTTGACCGGGGCGTGCGGGCGGTTGATCGGAATCTGCGCGAAGTTCGGCCCGCCCAGCCGGGTGAGCTGCGTGTCGACGTACGAGAAGAGCCGGCCCTGCATCAGCGGGTCGTTGGTGACGTCGATGCCCGGCGGCAGGTGCCCGATGTGGAAGGCGACCTGCTCGGCCTCGGCGAAGAAGTTCGTCGGGGTACGGTTGAGCACCAGCCGGCCCACCGGCTGCACGGCCGCCAGTTCCTCCGGCACGATCTTCGTCGGGTCGAGCAGGTCGATGCCGGCGAAGCTCTCGTCGGGCGTGTCCGGGAGGACCTGCAGGCCCAGTTCCCACTCCGGGTACGCGCCGGCCTCGATGGCATCGTAGAGGTCGCGGCGGTGGAAGTCCGGGTCGATGCCGCCGAGCAGCTGCGCCTCCTCCCAGGTCAGGGAGTGCACGCCCAGCCTGGGCTTCCAGTGGAACTTGGCCAGCGCCGTCTCACCGGCCGCGTTGATCAGCCGGAAGGTGTGGACGCCGAAGCCCTCCATCATCCGGAACGAGCGCGGGATGCCCCGGTCGGACATGTTCCACATGGTGTGGTGCTGCGCCTCGGTGTGCAGGGAGACGAAGTCCCAGAAGGTGTCGTGCGCGCTCTGCGCCTGCGGGATCTCCCGGTCCGGGTGCGGCTTGCCGGCGTGGATGACGTCGGGAAACTTGATCGCGTCCTGGATGAAGAAGACCGGGATGTTGTTGGCGACGAGATCGAAGGTGCCCTCGTCGGTGTAGAACTTCGTCGCGAAGCCACGGGTGTCGCGGACCGTGTCGGCCGACCCGCGCGAGCCGAGGACCGTGGAGAACCGGACGAAGACCGGCGTCTCCGTACCCTTCTTGAGGAAGCCGGCCCGGGTCACCTGCTCGGCCGTGCCGTAGGCGGTGAAGACGCCGTGCGCCCCGGCGCCCCGGGCGTGCACCACCCGCTCGGGGATGCGTTCGTGGTCGAAGTGCGTGATCTTCTCGCGCAGGTGGTGGTCCTGGAGCAGCACCGGGCCGCGCGGCCCGGCCTTCAGGGAGTGGTCCGTGTCGCGGAGCCGGGCACCCTGCGCGGTGGTCAGGAAGCTGCCCTGCTGGCCGTTGGCGGTGCTGGGCACGCCGGTCCGCGCACCGGTCGCGGTACGGGTCTCCGGGGCGGTCTGATCCCGCTTCGGCGGCAACGGGCCGCGCGGGGTGGTCGGCTCCGCCAGGTCGGGCAGGGCGCTGCCGGGCGCGCCGGGCACCGCCGGGGTGAGGGCCTCGGTCACCTTCTCGGCGGCGGCCTCCACGACGTCCTGGACAACCTTGGCGGGCTTGCTGGATTCCATCTCGAAGAGCCTCCGGGGGAGCGACGGCCGACCGGCACCTGAACAGATAAACCGCACGCATGCCCGAATTGTGGCGGCTCCTCGGACGTCCGTCGTCCGGGTGACGGGTCAGTGCCCGATCGAGACGGCCGTGACGACGAGACCGTCGGCGACCAGGTACCGGCCGTGCAGCGCGGTCAGCGGCGGACCGCCGTCGGCGCGGGTGCCGTCGACCAGCAGCCGGGCGGTGAAGCTGCGCGACGCCGGGTCGATGGACAGCTCCGCCTCCTCGAAGCCGAGCCAGCGCCCGGTCAACGGGTACCACGCCTTGTAGACCGACTCCTTGGCGCTGAAGAGCAGCCGCCCCCAGTGCACCGAGGGATCGGCGTGGGACAGCCGGCGCAGCAGCTCCGGCTCGCCGGCCGTGGTCACCGCCCCGCCCACCCCGTCGGGCAGCGGGCCGTGCGGCTCGGCGTCGATGCCGAGGCTCGCCAGCGCGGTGTCCCGGGCGACCGCGGCGGCCCGGTAGCCGGTGCAGTGGGTGATGCTGCCGATCACGCCCCCCGGCCACAACGGCTCCCGCCTCGGCCCGGGACGGATCGGGGCCGGGGCGTACCCGAGGCGGGCGAGGGCCTCCCGGGCGCAGCGGCGGGCGGTGACGAACTCGCGGCGGCGGCTGTCGACCGCCTTCGCGACGAGGTCCTCCTCGCCGGGGTACGGGGCCTCGCCGGGGATGTCGGAGAACGCCTCGACGGTCACCGCCGCCGGCGGCAGCAGGGTCTCGATCATGCCGCCGCCCCGAGGATCCGCCGCATCGGCCGAGGTTCGCCGCCCCGGCGGCCCCACTCCCGCGGGTAGCCCAGCGACACCTCCTCGAAGCGCACCCCGTCGTGGTGGGTGGTACGCGGGATGTGCAGGTGCCCGTAGACGGCCACCACCGCGCGGTGGCGGACGTGCCAGTCGGCGGTGCGCTCGGTGCCGCACCACTGGGCGAACTCCGGATACCAGAGCACGTCCGTCGGCTCGCGGACCAGCGGCCAGTGGCTGACCAGCACGGTCGGCAGTGTCGGGTCGGTGGCGGCCAGCCGGCGCTCGGTCCCGGCGATCCGGGCCCAGCACCAGGACTCCCGGTCCGGGTACGGGTCGGGGTGCAGCAGCATCTCGTCGGTGCAGACCACCCCGGCGTCGTACGCCCGGCGCAGCGACTCCTCCTTGGTGCTCGTGCCGGGAGCGCGGAACGAGTAGTCGTAGAGCTGGAACAGCGGCGCGACGGTGACCGGCCCACCCGCGCCGTGCCACACCGGGTAGTCGTCCTCGGGCGTGAGCACGCCGTTGTCCCGGCACATCCGCACCAGCGCGTCGTAGCGGGCCTGGCCGCGCAGCGTCACCGGGTCCGACGGGTGCGTCCACAGCTCGTGGTTGCCGGGCACCCAGACCACCCTGGCGAACCGGTCGCGGAGTTGGCGCAGCGTCTGCTCGACGGCCGCGAACAGCTCGCCCACGTCGCCGGCCACGATCAGCCAGTCCTCGTCCGTCTCCGGCCGCAGGCCGTCCACGATCCGGCGGTTCTCGGCGTACGAGACGTGGAGGTCACTGACCGCGAACAGCGAACCCGTCACCCGGTCGATCTTGCCATTGCCGCTCGCGGATGGATAGGCGCGTCCTTGAGCGACGGCGACGGGCGTGGCCAGTGCCACGCGAACGTTGGCAGCTGAGCAAATCGACACGCCGGGGCGACTACAGCTGAGCTGCCAACGATCACGGGCTGGATGAGAAGACGCCCGACCAGCCATCGCGATGGGCAATCAGCCGCTGAGCAGGTCGGCGAAGTGGTCGGTGGCGCGCAGCAGTTCCCGGGCGATGCCGGGTTCCGCCGCGGAGTGGCCGGCATCGGGCACCATCCGCAGCTCCGCCTCGGGCCAGGTGCGGGCGAGGTCGTACGCGGATGCCGGCGGGCAGCAGAGGTCGTAGCGGCCCTGGATGAGCACGGCGGGGAGGTGCCGGATCCGGTCCACCCCGTCGAGGAGCTGCGTGTCGCCGGTGAGGAAGCCGCCGTGCACCGCGTAGTGGGACAGGATGCGGGCGATCGGCAGGGCCTGCCGTTCGTCGGTGAAGTGGGCGAGCAGCGCGGGGTCGGGGCGCAGCGAGGAGTTCACCGCCTCCCACCGGCCCCAGGCCGCCGCGCAGGCCCGGGCCTCCGCCTCGTCGCGGCCGTGTAACCGCCGGTGGTACGCGGCCAGCACGTCGTCCCGCTCCGCCGTCGGGATCGGGGCGACGAACCGGTCCCACTCCTCGGGCTGGAGGTGGCGCAGGCCGCCCTGGTAGAACCAGTCCCGCTCGGTGCGCCGCATCAGCAGCACACCGCGCAGGATCAGGCCGGTGACCCGGTCCGGGTGGGTCTGCGCGTAGGCCAGGCCGAGGGTGACGCCCCACGAGCCGCCGAACACCAGCCACGAGTCGATGCCGAGCCGGGTGCGGATCACCTCCAGGTCGTCGACCAGGTGCCAGGTGGTGTTGGCGCGCAGCTCGCCGAACGGGGTGCTCCGGCCCGCGCCACGCTGGTCGAACAGCACTGCCCGGTAGCGGTGCGGGTCGAAGAACCGCCGCGCCGCCGGCACCAGGCCGCCGCCGGGCCCGCCGTGCAGGAAGACCACGGGTACGCCGTCCGGCCGGCCCACCTCCTCCACGTACAGCTCGTGGCCGTCGCCCACGGCGATCCGGTGGGTGGCGTACGGCTCGACGGGTGGGTGCAGGGGTGTCTCCGTCATGCCGACCCATCCTGCCCGACCGTCGCCCGTCGTGCGGGGGCGCCGGCGGTCAGCAGGCGACGTTGCTGCCGAGGTCCTTCAGCAGGGCGTCGGCGACCCAGCCGGACACCCCGGTGGTGAGGTCCTTCAGGTAGGTCCAGCTGTGGGTGGTGTAGCCGTTCGCGGTGACCCGGTCGCCGGCGGCGTAGCACCAGAAGTCGACGTTGTGGCTGAGCTGCCCGTAACCGAGCGAGGTGCAGGAGGTGTGCGGGCCGCTGCGGATGTTGATGTTGCTGCCGTTGAAGAGCTGGCCGCTTCTGGTGTCGATGTTGGTGTGGGAGTGGCTGCAGCTCGCGTTGGCCGGGGCGGTCGCGCCGGTCACCGCGACGCCGGTGAAGCCGACCGTCAGGGTGACGGCCGTCGTGATCGAGGACAGCTTCCGCATGCCGATCAACCCCCCGAAGTCAAATGCCATACGCACAGTGATCCATATATTCACATGCCTGGAGGTCCAGGGCAAGGATCTCCCGCGCGCCGACCGGGGTGGGCCCGGTCCTGACCGGCACCCGCCCCCGGTGCCGGTCAGGAGCTGCGCGTCAGGCGTTGGCGGGTACGTCGGCGTCCGGGCCCGCCGCCAGCTCCTCGACGGTCCGCTCCGACTCGGGGGCCGACCGTTGCGCCGGCGGGCGGACCGCGAACGCGTCGAAGCTCGGGCGGTCCAGCGTCGCCCGCTCGGCCACGTGGGTGCCGGCGGGCCCGTCCGGGCCGGCCTCGAACCGCTCCGCGGGCGCCGGGCCGGCCGAGCCGTCACCGACCGGCCGGGGGGCGACCTGCGGGTATTCGGCGGTCGCCCCGCCGCCCGCGGCGGCCGCCATCACCGCCGCCGCGGCCAGGTCGGCCACCCGCTTGGCCTCCCGCTGCACCCGGGCGCGGGTCTCCTTGGCGTGCTGTTCGGCGAGGTCCGCCGCACGGCGCGAGTCGTCCAACCGCTTGGTCTCGGCGGCCAGGCTCCGGCGTACCTCGACCAGGCGCTCCTCCATGGCGGCCCCCTCCTGCTCGACCGTGGCGATGGCCTGGCGGGTGCGCTCCAGCTGCTGGCCGACGCTCTCCAGCTCGGCCTGGAGCTGCGCGAGAGCCTCCTGCCGCTGCTGGATCTCCTGCTGCACCGTGGACAGCTGCTCCTGGTGCGCCGCCGTCTCCTCGTCAGCGCGCTCACGGACCTCGGTGGCGTACTGCTGGGCCTCGGCGACCAGCGCGGCGATGTCCCGCTCGGCGGCGCTGGCCCGGTCGGCCAGCTCCTGCTCGGCGGCGGCCCGCCGCTCGTCCAGCTCGCGGGCCATGCTGGCCTGCCACTGGGCCAGCTCCTGCTGGGCCTTGCTCCGGTTGGCCTGGACCTCCTGCTGGATCTGGGTACGGGCGGCCTTCACCAGCGCCTCCGACGCGGAGCGGGCCTGCTCGACCTGCTGGGCGCTCTGCTCGGTGATCCGCTTCGCCTCCTGCTGCGCCCGGTCGTGGGCGGCCTGCCCCTCGACGCGCAGCTTCTCGGCCAGCTCCCGGATCGAGGTGAGCTCCGCCTGCGCGGCGGCCCGCTGCTCCTCCTGCGCCCGCTCCTGCTCCGCGCGGCGGGTGGACAGTTCCTCCTCCAGCTCCCGCAGCTCCCGGGCGGCCTCGTCGCGCGCCGTGGCCAGCACCTTCTCCGCCTGCGCCTGGAGCTCGGCGGCGCGCTTGGTGGCGGTGTCGGTGATCTGCCCGGCCTGCTTCTCGGCCAGCTCGAGGATCTGGTCGACCATCGGCCCGAGGTCGCGGAAGGACGCCCGGTCCACCTGTGCGGGCCGCTGCCGCAACTCCGCCGCCTCGGCCTGGATCCGCTGCATCTGCGCGGTCAGCTCCCGCACCTGCGCGTACGCCCGGTCCCGGTCGGCCGCCAGCATGGACAGTTCGCCGTCCATCTGCTCGACGTACCGCTCCACCTGGCGTTTGTCGTAGCCGCGCAGCGCCGGGTCGAACCGTGGCCGCGCGGACACGTCGTCGTGGGACGCGAACGGTTCCTCGCCGTTGGACATACGCCATCCTCCGTCAGCTTCGCCAGCGCCGGGCCGGCGGGATGACCGCCCGGCAGGGCATGATGAGGCGCAACGGTACCGTCGCCGCCGCGCGCGCTCCGCCCCACCCCGGCCCTTCACGGCGGGAGCCGGCGACGACCCCGGCCGGGCGTACCCGGGCCGGGGTCGACGGTCGTCGGTTTCGGCGCACCCGTGCACTGGCCAGGTTCCCGCCGTGCCCGCATCCTGGTGCGCTGTGACGACTGTACGAGAGCTCACCGCGGGGGACTGGCCGTGGCTGTGGCCGATGCCGCGCGACATGGGCGTCGGGGACGAGCCCGCCGAGGCCCACCGGGAGCGCTTCCTGCGCCTGCTCGCCGACCCGCGCTGGGCACTGCTCTGCGCGGCCGACCTCGGGCCGCGCTGAACCTCACGACAGCGGGTGGGAGATGCCGCGGGCGTGGTCGGTGACCGACGCGCCGACCACGGTGGCGGTCAACGGCAGCACCTCCAGGCAGCGGCGGACCGCCGCGGCCATCAGCCGGCTGGGCACCCGCATGGAGAGCGTGCAGTGCGGCACCCAGCGCCCCGGCTGGTAGTGCTCGACCAGGCCGATGCCGGACCGGGCGAGCCGGCGGTGCACCTCGGCGTGGTGGGCCAGCAGTTCGGCGGTGGGGGCCGGCCCGAGCCAGAGCACCCGGCCGACGAACTGGCCGGCGTGCTGGAACTCCAGCCGCAGCGGGGCGGCCACCACCATCCCGGCGAGCGCCTCGGCCACCCGGTCCGGGTCGAACCGCGGCGCCACCGCGAGCGAGACGTGCGGGCGGTGCCGCTGCTCCAGCAGCGACCGCATGCTCTGCACGCCCTCGGACTCCAACGCGTCCCACAGCACCCGGATCCGCCGGGTGGCGTCGATGTCGAGATACAGCTCCAGCGCCGCGACCACCCGATCACCCTAGAGGCGAGGTTTGCCCGGCCCGGTGGGCGGTACTGCCCCGATGGCACCGACGTGGAGGAGCGTGGACCCGTGGACGTGAACGACCTGCTGACCGACGCGTACGACCGGCTGCCCGACCTGGTGGAGTCGGCGGTCACCGGGCTGAGCCCGGAGCAGCTGCGCCAGGCCCCGGCGGCCGGGGCGAACCCGGTCGGCTGGCTGGTCTGGCACCTGACCCGGATCCAGGACCACCACGTCGCCGACCTGCTGGGCGAGGAGCAGCTGTGGGCCACCGGAGACTGGGCGGGCCGGTTCGGGCTCACCCCCGACCCCGGGGACACCGGCTTCGGGCACGGCCCCGAGCGGATCGCCGCGGTACGGCCGGAGAGCGACCAGGTGCTCGTCGACTACCACCGGGCGGTGCTCGACCGGACCCGGGCGTACCTGCGCGGGCTGCGCCCCGCCGACCTCGACCGGGTGGTCGACCCGAACTGGGATCCGCCGGTCACCCTCGGCGTCCGGCTGCTCAGCGTGCTGGCCGACGACCTGCAGCACGCCGGCCAGGCCGGATACGTACGCGGGCTCATCCAGCGGGGGTGACCGCGGCCCGGGCCCGGTCCAGCGCGGCGTGCCCGAGCAGGTGGAAGGCCTGCGCCTCCGTCAGGGCGAGCAGCGGCACCACCAGGTACACGGTGTCCGCCCAGACCTGGCGGTTGTCGAGCAGGTGGAACAGGGCGCCGTCGGCCGCCCGGCCCGGGCCGCCAACCAGTCGAGCTGCGCCGCGAGCGCGGCCGACCAGCGCGGATCCCCGTCGGTCGACGCGGCGTACCGGACCGCCTCGTACCCGTAGGGCCTGCCGGGCAAGCCCGACTCACCCGGATCGGGCGAGTTGGGCTCACCCCTTGTCGGGGGAACCTGCGGGAAGCACCGGACACGGGGGAGGGGACGGATGGGCGCTTCGATCGCGGAGCACCTGATAACGCAGGTCGCCGGCCGGCACCCCGAGATCCCGGAGAACACGGCCGGCACGGTCCGCCTCGACCTGAGCGACGGCGGACGCACCGAGCACTGGTATCTGACCATCGACCATCAGGACGTCCGGGTGGCGCGGTCCAGCGAGGACGCCGACATGGTCGTCCGCGCCGACCGGGAGGTCTTCGAACGGCTCGCCGAGGGCAGCCCACGGCTGGTGGCGGCCCAGTTGCGCAACGACATCACCGTGCAGGGCGACGTGCGGCTGTTGATGGCGCTGCGCCGGCTCTTCCCGGGCCCGCCCGGGGCCCGTCACCCCCGCGAGGCCGAGCGGGACGCGGCGGCCCGGCCGGCACCCGGGACGGGGGCGTGATGCGGACCGACCTGGCACACGTGCTCGCCGGCAACGCGTTCGCCCTCAGCGACGCGGAGGGCGACATTGATGTCGACCCGCGGGTGCCGACCGGCCTGTTCTCCTTCGACACCCGGTTCCTGTCCCGCTGGGTGCTCACCCTCGACGGCGAACGGCTGCACGCCCTGTCCCGGGACGAGCTGACCTACTTCGAGACCCGGTTCGTGGTGGTCCCCGGGGCTGCCAGCCACTACGTGGACGCCGACGTGTCGGTGATCCGGCACCGGTTCATCGGCGACGGCCTGCACGAGCGAGTCACCGTGCTCAACCATTCGGCGAAGCCCGCCGAGCTCACGTTGCGGATGGAGATCGCCAGCGACTTCGCCGACACCGCCGAGATCCGCCGGCCCAGGCCGCGCCGACCGGTGGTCACCGTCGCTTCGGCCCACCGGCAGCTGCGGCTCTGCTACCAACGCGATCGGTTCGTCCGGGAAACGCTCGTCACCAGCACCGCACCGGTGGACGTCGACGAGGGCGGCATGACCTTCCGGATCCGGGTCGACCCGGACGGCGAGTGGCACACCGACCTGCAGGTTGAAATGATCATGCACGGCGCCGGCGGCCGGGACCTGCGGACCAGCCTGGCGGCCCACCGCCATCGGGTACACCAGGACATGCGCGAGGACATCGAGCGGTGGTTCGACCGCGCGCCGCGGCTCAGCGGCGACCGGCAGGCCCTGGTGAAGGCGTACGAGCAGGCGTTGGCCGACCTGGCGGCGCTGCGCTACCTGCCGCTGGCGTTCACCGAGCGGGTGCCGGTGGGTGGGCTGCCCTGGGCCATGACGCTGTACGGCCGGGACGCCCTCGTCACCTCCCTGGAGACGCTGCCGTTCACCCCCGAACTGGCTCCCGCCACGCTGCGCATGTTGGCCCTGCTCCAGGGCAGCCAGCTCGACGACCTGCACGACGAGGAGCCGGGCAAGATCCTCTCCGAGCTGCGGTACGGCGAGCAGGCCGCCTTCGAGGAGCAGCCCACCGCCGTCTACTACGGCGCCGCTGACACCACCCCGCTCTTCGTCATCCTGCTCGACGAGTACGAGCGGTGGAGCGGCGACGTCGACCTGGTCCGGGAGCTGCGTCACCCGGCCCGGACGGCGCTGGACTGGATCAACGAGTACGGCTGTCCGCTCGACGACGGTTACCTGCGCTACCAGCCACGCAACACGGTCAACGGGGTCGCCAACCAGGTGTGGCGCAACTCGCCGGACGCCGTAGTGGACCGGCACGGCCAGGAGCCCCCGTTTCCCCGGGCCACCTGCGAGCTGCAGGGTTACGCGTACGACGCGAAGCTCCGGGGCGCGCGGCTGGCCCGGGAGATCTGGGGCGACCCGGCGTACGCCGACCGATTGGAGGCCGAGGCGGCGGCGCTGCGGGAGCGGTTCAACCGCGACTTCTGGCTACCGCAGCGCGAGTACTACGCCTTCGCGCTGACCCCGGACGGCGAGCCGGTCGACGCGCTCACCTCCAACCTCGGGCACCTGCTGTGGAGCGGGATCGTCGAGCCGGAGCGCGCCGGCGCGCTCGCCGCGCACCTGTCCGGACCGGAACTCTTCTCCGGTTGGGGGGTGCGGACGTACGCCGTCGACCAGCGGCCGTACAACCCCGTCGGCGCGCACCTGGGGGCGGTGTGGCCGTCGGACAACGCGCTCGTCGCCGCCGGCCTGCGCCGCTACGGGTACGACGCCGAGGCGGCCAAGGTCGCGGCCGGAATCTTCGACGTGGTGGAGACGCTCGGCGGCTCGGTACCCGAGGTGATCGCCGGCTATCCGCGCGAGGTGACCAAGTACCCGGTCCAGCTCCCGATGGCCGGGCGGCCGCAGTCGTGGTCCTCCGGGGCGCTGCTGATGCTGCTGGCCACCATGCTCGGACTGCGCCCGTGCGGAGACAACCTGCTGGTGGACCCGGCGGTCCCCGAGGGATACGGCCGGATCGAACTGCTGGACGTGCCGGGCCGCTGGGGGCGCGCCGACGCGTACGGCCGGGACCGGACCAAGGGCCGGCGCTCCGGGTCCGGCTGAGCCGCGGGCCCACCGGCGGCGCTCACCGCTGCCCCGGTGCGGCCTGCTCCGGCTCAACGGTGGCCGGTGCTGCCCCGGGTTTCGGTGTCAGAGCCGCCCGAGCCGCCGGGCGGCCCCGCTGTCGGAACGGCCGGCGTATCGGATGGCGGCTCCGGTGGGCACCTGGGACCGGGAATCCGCTCGGGACGGGCTGCCTCCGCCACCGACGAAACCGGATCGGCGCGCACCATCCGGAACGCCCGCACGGCGGCGGCTTCGCCGACGAGTTCGTGCGGGCGGGGCGCGGCCCGGACGGCGGCGAGGAGCCGGACGAGCAGCTCCGGACCGCTGCGCGCGACGGGGACGGAGCCGGCGAGCAATCGCTCGACGGTCTCCTCGTCCATCCGGTGTGCGTCCATCTCGTGTCCCTCAGCGCCGCCACCCGTCGGGACGTCACACCGGAATCCGTCGCCCGCACCGTCGGCGCCCGATGGGTGATGTCGGCGTGGCCGGGACAGCTCCGCCGGCCTGCATACGGGACCGTTGCGGTTGCCGATTCGCCCGATTGGCGATGCAATGAATTACATGGGTGTCATCAAGGTGGGCACGTCCTCTTGGGCCGACCAGATGCTGGTCCGCTCCGGCTGGTATCCCCGCGCGGTCAACACCCCCGCCGGCCGGCTCGGCTTCTACGCCGACCGGTTCGGGCTCGTCGAGGTGGACACGTCGTACTACGCGATCCCGCTGCCCGAGATCGCCGCGGGCTGGGCGGCGGCCACCCCGCCCGGTTTCACCTTCGACGTCAAGGCGTTCCGCCTCTTCACCGGCCACCACACCCCGGTCGCCGCGCTGCCCCGGGAGCTGCGACCGGCCGACGGCCCGAGCCGGATCCGCTGGCGCGACCTGCCCGCCGGGGCGTACGACGAACTCTGGGCCCGGTTCCACGCGGCGCTGGCGCCGCTCGCGGCGGCCGACCGGCTCGGCGCCGTGCTGCTCCAGTTCCCGCCGTGGCTGGCTCGGGGGGACGCCGCCCGGCGGCGGATCCTCGACGTCGCCCGGCGATGCCGGCCCTGGCCGGTCAGCGTCGAGCTGCGGCACTCCTCCTGGTTCAGTGCGGACGCCGTGGTGGACACGGTGACCTTTCTGCGCGACCACGGGCTCGGCTACGTCTGCGTGGACATGCCCCAGGGGTACGCCTCGTCGGTGCCGCCGATCCTGATCGCCACCGCGGACCTCGCCGTGGTCCGGTTCCACGGCCACAGCATCGCCTGGGAGAGTGGCGACAAGCAGGACCGGTTCCGGTACGCCTACGGCGAGGCGGAGCTGCGCCGGTGGTCCGTGCTGCTGCGCGAGCTGGCCGACGAGTGCGCCGAGCTCCACGTGCTGCTGAACAACTGCTGCGGCGACCAGGCGCAGCGCGACGCCGCCCGGCTGGCCCAGCTGCTCGGTGCCGTGTGCCAGCGGGCGGGCGTCGACGCGTGACCGGCGGGGGTCACCCTCGCCAGCTGACCCCCTCCGGGTGCATGCCGGTCGCCTCCTCGAGCGCGTTGTCCGGCAGGTCGCCCTCGGCGCTGTCGTCCGGGAAGGTCCGTGCGGACGGCGCCGGATCGGGCGGCGCGCCCGGTCCCGCCTCCGGGGCGCGGGTCGGTTCCACCGAGCCGAAGCCGTGCCGGCCCGCGGCCGGGCCGTCCGGCCCCGCCCCGGCCGCCCGGCGCTCGCCGCGGCGACCCTCGGGGACGGCCGTCTCCTCGCTGCCCTCGTCCATCGGCGCGTCCTCGCCCGCGCCCCACGGCGGATCGGCGTCGAACCCGTCCGTGGTGCCCCACGGGGCGGTTGCCTCCGGCCCGCGTCCCTCGCCCTTACCCCGGCGGTTCCTGCTGCTCATCGCCACCTCACCTGGCTGGGTTCCCGTGCCCGCGCTGAATGCCCGCCAGCGGCCCGGTCATGCCAGGACCGGCGGCGCGGCTCGTGCCCGCCGCCCGCGCGGTCCGCGCCGTAAGGCCGGCGGGCACGCCGTCGTGCGCCGCCGGCCGTACGGGTCAACGGCCGGCCCCGACCAGGTGCCGGGTCGCCAAGCCCATGGCGGCGACCTTGCCGATCTTCGGGGCACCGAACGCGGCGACCTTGCCGATCTTCGGCGCGCCGAACGCGGCAGCCTTGCCGATCTTCGGGGCGCCCATCCCGATGGCCTTGCCGGCCATGATCGGCGACGACATCAGCCCGCCGGCTCGGCTGAGCATGCCCCGGAACACCTGACCCGGCTTCTGCTGCTCGCTCATGTACGCGGTGACCACCACCAGTGCGCCGGTCAGCGCCGGGACCGCCCACTGGAGCAGCTTCATCTGTCGTTGGCAGGAGGCGACGTCCGCCGGGGTCTGGTGGTTCGGCTCGGTGATCCCGTCCACGGGCGGGCCGCCCGCGTTCTGCAGCTTCATGCCGAGCATCCGGCTGTATCCGGTCACCGCCAGCGCACCCAGGGTCAGCGCGGTCTTCACCGCGCTGATCTTGCCGACCCCGGCCTGCCTGGCCATCCGTGGGCTCTCCGTGACCAACTCGCCGACCGCGCCGGCGAGGTGCGCGCCGATCGCCGCCGCGTTGACCGGGGTCCAGCGCGCCCAGCCCGCCGAGGCAGCCGGCAGCCGTTTCGTGGAGTCCTCGATCTGCGCCGCCGCGCCGTTGACGCCGAGGGCGCCCATCAGCGATCCGCCGAACCAGGCCGCCAGGCCCAGATCGTGCATCGAGCGCAACGCAGTGTGCCGTTCGGACATCTGATCCCCCTCCGCCGTGTTCGAGCGCTGCGGCATACCCGCCTTCCGGCTTGATACGCACCCGGTTCCGGCCGGCCCGATGGCCGGAACCGCTCCGGCCCGGTGGCACGCTTCGGCCCGGTGGCGCGGAGCCGGAGCCGACGTGGCGCTGTCCCGGTCAGCGTCGTGGCAGGCCGGCTGCGAACGCGGCGACCCGGGCGGCCAGCGGGGCGGCGGCGCGTACCCAGGTGAAGTGGTCCAGCGGGGCGCCGGCCTCGGCCACGGTGTAGCGGTGCCGGGTCACCGGGGCGGCGGTGAGCTTGGCGCAGAGGTGGTCGAGTGTCTCGTGCGGGGTGTACTGGTCGTCGTCCACGCTGACCGCGAGGACCGGGGTGCGTACCCGGCCGACCGCCGTCTCGGCGTCGACCCCGTCGAGCATCGGGAACCGGCCGGTCCGGGCGGTGTACCCCCAGTCCCGGATCACCCCGCGCGCCTGTCGGCCGCCGAACCCCCAGCCCGGCCAGACGCCGAGCAACCGGGCGACCCCCGCGATGCCCTGCGTGTAGGGCAGCACCCCCCAGCCACGCGGTCCCGGGTACGCGCGCCACCAGGGCAGGCCCACCGCCACCAGGGCCAGCCCGTCCACCGCGTCGGCGTCGTGCAGGGCCTGGTGCAGCACCGCGACCTGCCCGCCCAGGGAGTGCCCGAGCAGCACCCGGACCCGGCCGTCCAGCCGGGGCTTGAGCGCGTCGAGCACCGCGCCCACGTCGGCGGCCAGGTCCGCGTAGCCGTATCGGCAGGTGCGGGCGGGCGGCGGGGTGCTCTCGCCGGTGCCCCGCAAGTCGGCCACGACCACGGCCAGCCCGGCGTCGCGCAGCGCGCCCGCGAGGGGCCGGTAGTAGCGGGCCCGCACGCCCATGGCCGGCCAGACCAGCACCACCGGCGCGCCCGGAGGCCCGTCCGGCTCCGGATAGACCTGGACGCCGAGCCGCGCCCCGTCGACGTCGACGAACTCCTGGGTGTAGTCCCCGATCATCGGCTCAGCGTACGGCGGCAAGCTACCGCCGGGTAGCCAAGGGGGCCGGCGCTGTCTCAGAGCACCGCCGGTCCGGCCGGTGCGGACCGGACCACCCGGTCCCGCGCGGCCGGCACGAACCGGCCCGCCGGGCGGGGGACGGCCCGTTCGACCCGGTCCACGGTGGCCAGCACCGTGGGCACGTCCAGCTCGGCCAGCGCCGGGTGGACCGCCGTGCCGTCCCCGGGCGGGCGCGGCCCCACCCAGAGCGCCTGCTGCCACGGCCGGTCGGGCGGCGGCCCCCAGAGCGCGGGCGACACCGGCCCGAAGAGCAGCACCGACGGGGTGCCGTAGGCGGTGGCCAGGTGACCCACCCCGGTGTCGCCGCTGACCAGCAGCCGGGCGTGGGCGATCAGGGCGGCCAGCTCGCCGAGGCCGGTCCGTCCGGCGAGGACCGCCGCCGACGGCAGCCCCGCCGCGCCGGCCACCTCCTCGGCGATGCCCCGTTCGCCCGGGCTGCCGGTGACCACCACCCGGTGGCCGCGCGCGGTCAACTCCCGGGCCACCGCCGCGAAGCGGGCCGGTGGCCAGCGTCGCTCGGCGCCCTTCGCTCCCGGGTGGACGATGCTCACTCCGCCGGGCAGCGCACCGGGCCCGGGGCGGCGCAGCGCCAGATCCGTTCGGTCGGCGGGGATGCCGTACCAGGCCAGCAGCCGGCACCAGCGGTCCACCTCGTGCTCGTCGGCCCGCCACGGCGGACCGTCGTGGTGCCCGGCCTCGGGGTTGGCGAAGGCGAGCAGCCGGCCCGGCCCAATGCCGGCCAGCATCCGGTGCGACTGCGGGCCCCGGCCGTGCAGGTTGACCGCCAGCGCCGGCCCCGGGCCGGACCACGGGAGGTGGCCCAGCCCGTCCGCCTCGACCAGCCGGTCCACCCCGCCCACCAGCTCCACCAGCGGGGCCAGCCAGCGCGGCGCGACCAGCGCCAGCTCCTCGCCGGGGTACGCGGCCCGCAGCGCGCGCAGCGCCGGCACGGCCGTCGCCAGGTCGCCGACGCCGAGCGCCCGCAGCAC